>CAZZAH010000010.1:0-3641 GCA_964652115.1 uncultured bacterium
CGGGACGGAGTCACGATGCCGATGAGCGTGCAGATGGCTTTGTAGAACCGCGCGCAGGTCCGTATCGGCGCATTCCCTGCCCCCGACGATGGAGCTCCGCATAGTCCAACCGATCACTTCTTCGGCGGGGCCTCGCGGCCTGAATGAACCAACACCTCTTCCGGAAGCCGCGCCCCTTGGATCTCGATGGCCGCAACCGATGCATTCAGCTCGTCCATCTCGGATGCCGTGAGTTTCAGAGCATCCGCGCCGATGTTCTGAAGCATGTGCGCCATCTGCGTGGTGCCCGGGATCGGCACGATCCAGGGCCTCTGCGCCAGGAGCCAGGCGAGCGCGATCTGCGCGGGTGTGGAGCCCTTCCGTTCGGCCCAACGCTTCAACAGGTCCACAAGTGCCAGGTTGTGGGGGAGATTCTCCGGCGAGAAGCGAGACTCCACCTGGCGGATGTCCCCCTCGGCGAAGCGCGTCCTCGCGTCGATGGCGCCGGTGAGAAACCCGACGCCGAGCGGGCTCCATGGAACGAAGCCGATGCCGAGCTCCTCGCACAGCGGAATGACCACCTCTTCCGGTCCGCGCCAGAGCATCGAGTACTCGTTCTGAACCGCGGTCAGGGGGAGCGTGGCATGCGCGCGGCGCAGCGTGTTCGGCCCCATCTCCGACAGACCCCAGTGGAGCACCTTGCCTTCGGCCTTCAACTCCTGGATCGCACCGGCGACATCCTCGATCGGGACTGCCGGATCGACGCGATGCTGATAGAGAAGATCGATGCGATCCGTCCGTAGACGCTTGAGCATTCCCTCGACGGCGGCCTTGATGTGGTCGGGTTGGCTGTTGAGGCCCGGCCGCCGCTCTCCGGTTTCGAGGTCGATGTTCCAGCCGAACTTGGATGTGATCACGACCTTGTCTCGGAAGGGCGCAATGCCCTCGCCGAGGATGCGTTCCACCTCATGCGGTCCGTAGGCCTCGGCCGCGTCGAAGAAGGTGACGCCATGATCGAAGGCGCTCCGGATGATGCTGATCATTTCCGGCCGGTAGGGAACGGTGGTCTGGTAGGTGCGGCTCATGTTCTGGACACCGAGGCCGATGCAGGAGACCTCCAACGAACCCAGCTTTCTCCGCTCCCGTGCCACGCTCGCGAGGTCGCCCACCGATCCGGCCGATTGGGCCGATGCGTTCGAGCTCAATCCACCGAGCAGGGATGCCGCGGCGAGATTTCCCGACGCGGCGAGAAAGCTTCGTCGCCCCATGGCCGATCCGCGTGCGTTCGTCATGCTCCTGCCTCCTCTCAGTGGCCGGTTAACTTCAGGACTGCTTCAGGAAGTCTAGCGCCCTGAACCTGGATCGCGGAGAGGCCGTCTTCGATCTCGCGCAGGTCTTCTGCCGTGAGCTCTAGCGCCGCGGCGCCGAGATTCTCTTCCAGACGAGTCAGCTTCGTGGTCCCTGGAATCGGCACGATCCACGGCTTCTGCGCGAGCAACCAGGCGAGCGCTACCTGCGCCGCCGTCGCGCGCTTTGCCGCGGCGATGCGCTTCAATAACTCCACGAACGCGAGGTTCGCGGCACGCGCCTCCGGAGCAAAGCGCGGCGAGATGTTGCGGAAGTCGGTGCTGTCGAACTGGGTGTTCGTGTCGATCTTCCCCGTCAGAAACCCGGCGCCGAGCGGGCTGAAGGGAATGAAGCCGATGCCCAATTCCTCGCAGGTCGCGAGGACGCCGTTCTCCTCGGGGTCGCGCGTCCAGAGCGAGTACTCGCTTTGCACCGCGGCCACCGGCTGTATCGCATGCGCGCGGCGGATCGTCTGCGCCGCCGCCTCGGAGAGGCCGAAATGCCGGACCTTGCCTTCGGCGATCAACGCCTTCACCGCGCCGGCAACGTCCTCGATCGGCACGTTTGGATCGACGCGATGCTGATAGAGAAGGTCGATCGTGCCGGTCCTCAGACGCTTGAGCGACGCGTCGACCACCTCGCGAATGTGCGCGGGTCGACTGTCCAGGCCGTAGCGGCTGCCGTCCGCGTTGATCCCGAACCCAAACTTGGTCGCGATCACGATCCGCTCACGGAAGGGAGCCACCGCCTCGCCGACCAGCTCCTCATTCGCGAAGGGACCATAGGCCTCTGCCGTGTCGAAGAGCGTCACGCCCTTCTCGAACGCGGCCCGAATCAGCGCAATGGCCACCTGTTCTTCCTGAGTAGGGCCATAGGCAGAGCTCAACCCCATGCAGCCAAAGCCGAGGGCAGAGACCTGCGGTCCATTCGTTCCAAGCTTGCGCTGCTTCACGCTGCCTCCTTCGATTTCCAACCCTGTCTTCCCGCCGGCTCTAGATTCCCCGTCGCGCGCCGCCCACCGCTCTGCGTGTGCTGGAACGCCCCGCGTGCCGCGCACGCCACTGACCCGGCGAGCTTCCCTCCCATTGCTGGAACGCGCGAAAGAAGGAGTGCGCGTCCTCGTATCCCAGGAGATAAGCCGCTTCGTTGAGCTCGAGAGAAGAGTGCAGCAGATAGTGGCGTGCAAGCTCGCGCCGCGCTTCCTGCGTCACCTGCTGAAACGTCGCGCCCTCTTCGGCCAAGCGTCGCTGCAGCGTGCGCGAGCTCAGGCGCAGCTCCTTCGCGACGTCGACGATCCCCGGCCTGCGTCCGGCCAGCAGCCGCTTGAGGACGCCCTTCACCTGCTCGCCGATCGCCTTCGAGGAGAGCGCCTGCGAGAGCTCGGCCTCGAGCTGCGGCGCGACCGCCGCCCAGAGCGCCGGGTTGTGCGTGTGAAAGGGACGATCGAAGTCCGCCCGATCGAACACGAGCGTGTTCTGACGCGCGCCGAGTTTCACCGAACAACCGAAGTGAGCCTCGTGCATCTTCCCGCTGATGCTCGACTCCCGAAGCTCAAGCCTCTTCGGGTTGACGCGCCTCCCGTGCCGCGTCGAGCCATCGCCACCACCCACGCGAAGCAGAGGTCGACCAGCACCGATGGCTCCGTCTCCTCCGCGAGTAGCCAGCGAAACTGCACGCGGCACTCGCTCCCGCGATCGACCACGCGAATCTCTTCGGGACACGTGAGCTGCTTGTAGCGCGACAGGCGGTGCAACGCGTCGCGCAGCGAGCGCGCCGACACGGCGGCGATTCCGATCGGGTCGTACCGCTCGATTCGATCCTCCGTCCCCAGCTTGAGCCCGATGCCTGGGTCACGGCTCCCTTCCGCCAGGCCGCGGTAGAGGGCGAAGAACTCCTCCGTCGTCACCAGGATCGTCTCCTGATCGAACAACGTGGACGGCAAGCCGGCGCGGCGCAGCACCTCGGCCGGCGGAATGCCGAGCTCCTCGAGCTTGCGCACGAGCGCGCCGGCAACGCGAAAGCGATTCACCATGAGGCTGTTTCCCAGTGGGGGGTGGTCCGCCGCGCCTACTTCAGCGACGCCATGTCGATGACGAAGCGGTACTTCACGTCGCCCTTCAGCAGGCGCTCATAGGCCTCGTTGATCTTCTGAATCGGGATGACCTCGACGTCGGCCGTGATGCCGTGCTTCGCGCAGAAGTCGAGCATCTCCTGCGTCTCGCGGATCCCGCCGATGATGGAGCCGGCGAGCCGCCGACGACCGAACAGCAGCATCATCGCATCGACGGGCAGCGGCTTCTCCGGCGCACCGACCA
>CAZZAH010000010.1:3741-11517 GCA_964652115.1 uncultured bacterium
CCCATCACGCCGACCGTCTGTCCCTCGCGCACGTTCCAGTGCCGGAGCGGCGCGTAGGTGGTGATCCCCGCGCAGAGGAGCGGCGCGACGCCGGCCAGCTCGAGCCCGGCCGGCACCCGCAGCGCGAAGGCCTCATCGACCACGATGCTGTCGGTGTAGCCGCCGTAGGTCTTCCCGCCGAGATGCGCGTCATCGGAGTTGTAGGTGAAGGTCGCCCCGTTTTTGCAGAACTGCTCCTCACCGGCCTCGCACTCGACGCAGTTGTGGCAGGAGTCGACCATGCAGCCCACGGCCGCGATGTCGCCTTCCTTGAGCTTCCCCACCGCGGAGCCCACCTTCACGACTCGGCCGACGATCTCGTGGCCCGGCGTGCAGGGATAGGTGGTCGGGGCGTGCTTGTGCCATTCGTCGCGGGTCTGGTGGAGATCGGAGTGGCAGACCCCGCAGTACAGAATCTGGATCTGCACGTCCTGCGGTCCCGGTTCGCGGCGGCGGATGGTTGCCGGCGCGAGCGCGGACCTTGCGCTGATCGCCGCTTAGGCGCGGGCTTCGTAGGTCTGGGGCGTCCGCGCGGCTTCCTCGGCCACCCACTCAGCTGTCGTCTTGCTCATTTTCATGTTCCTCCCTAGTGCGTCCAAGGTAGGCCGCCGGGAGGGCCTGGTCATTAGCAGTACGCGCCAATCTGGTTGCCGAACGCGCCAGTCGATCCGATGAGGGATGGGCCGCCCTCACGCACGAAGACGCCTACTTCGTCGCGGAGCTCCATCGCATTTCGTTCAACGAACTCGTTCCCAGGCGAGGCAGTGGCTCCCCACGATACCGCCGGTCACTCCGCCCACGGCCACCGACGCAGCCCAAAATCCGAAGGCTTTCTCCAGTCCCGCATAGTTGTTGGTGTCGTAGCCGTAGATGTGGTGAAACACCTTCGCCCCGAGCGGGCTGATCCCGAACGCGGTGCCGACCAGGGTGCCGAGCAGGAGCCCGCGCACCGTTCGCGTTCCCTTCGGCACCTCAAGCGAGAGAAGGATGTCGCGCGCGTCCCTTCCGCTCCCCGCGGCGACGAGGGTCGAGTCGCTTGCCTTCCATTCGGTACCGGCTCGTCGACGCAGAGTGGTAGGGGCCTCATCCTTGAACCGCATGCGAAGTCGATCGGCGTGGTTCACGCGCTCGATGCCGGCGGGCGACAGGGTGAAGTCCCACCTCGAAAGCGACGAGGACAGCGGAGGCTCTTGAACGTTGAGCGATAGCGCGAGCCAGACGAGCGGAAGAGCGCTTGTTCCCAACGCGGCCGCCTCCTCCGCGCGCTTGCGGTGAGCTCGCTACGCCACCTGTTCGTAGCTCGCCCGCTCGGTCCCCATCCGCTTGAGCCAGCGGTAGTGCGAGCCGAGCCCCGCCCAGAACGACGGGTGCACGTTGTAGCGGATGCCGTAGTCGCGGCAGGTCTCCTCGACGATCTTGGACATCGCCGGATAGTTGACGTGGCAGATGCGCGGGAAGAGGTGATGCTCCACCTGATAGTTCAAGCCGCCCAGCAACCAGCCCGCGACGCGGCTCCCGCGCGAGAAGTCGACCGTGGTCTGGATCTGATGGATCGCCCAGGCCGCCTCCATGTTGCCCGTCTCGCGATTCGGCATCGGGAAGGACGACTCCTCCACGACGTGCGCGAGCTGAAAGACGACGCTCAGGACCAGTCCCAGCACGAAGACGTAGGCCATCAAGCAACCGAGCGCCGCCCACAGCGAGTGATGCAGCAGCGGGATCACGACCGCGAGCGAGAGGAAGACCACCTTGCCCGTGACGAAGATGAGGAACTCGCGCCCCTTCGGCCGCGGGATCTTGTAGGTGCCGACGCGCCCGGTGACCGCGTCGGTGAAGTCGCCGACCAGCTCCCACCGCAGAATCAGCAGGCCGTAGAGCAGCCACAGGTAGAGGTGCTGGTACTTGTGGTAGAACCGAAGCGGTTGGTGCGGCGAGAGTCGCCCGGCGTAGCCGAGCTCGATGTCCTCATCTAGGCCGGTGATGTTCGTGTAGGTGTGGTGGACGACGCCGTGCTTCCAGTGCCAGAGGTAGGAGCTCGCGCCGATCAGGTCCATCGCCATCGCGGCCAGCTTGTTGACCCATGGTCGGTCGGAGTAGGCGTGGTGCCCGCCGTCGTGCTGCACGTTGAAGCCGATCGACGCCGTGATCAGTCCGAGCAGGAGCGAGAGCGGCACCGCCTGCCACCAGGTCGTGGCGAAGAAGACGAGCAGCACGTAGGTCCCGGCCAGGGCGGACATCAGGATCGCGGTCTTGGCGTACATCTCGGGACAGTCGCGTTGGCGGCGACCGGTCCGCTGGAAGTACTCCTCCACTCGATGGCGGAGCTCAGTCTGGAATCCGGTGTGGCCTTCGAACTTGAGGCCTCGGCGTTGGGCAGACGTGTGCATTCCGGGCGCTGCGGCAAGCGCGGCAGGCTTCTCGATCGTCATGTTCTGGAAATTCCTCGGATCCTTGAGGACATCGCGCGAATCCGTCCCGGAGTGGCTTTGCCTCCCACGCCGAGCCGCTTCTCCCCCGCGATGCGAAAGCCTCGAGGTCGCCCCGTCGAGGCACGAGCCCGCAGCATACCCGATGGCGCGCTTTGAGCCACCGCGCAATTGTGGCTCGGGAATCCCGGCCGGTGAGGCAAAACCCTGGCGCAAAGTCCGCCTTGCACTTTCGCGGACGCTGTGGAGACTCCGTCCGGGCGAGAACGGAGGGGCGCATGGCGAAGCTCGAAGGGAATCAGGCTCCGCGCGGGCAGGCGACGAGCGCCACGGCGAGAGCTCTGCGTCGCGTGATGGTCGCGGGAGTGGCGCTCCTCGCGATCTCCGTTTCCGCGGGATGCGGTCGCCGCGACGAGGGCGGCGGACCCGACAACGGTCCCAAGGGGAAGCCGCCCGCTCCGATCGAGAACCGCGTCGAGCTCGCCTCCCTGGTGAGCACCGCGGGACGCCTGCCGGACGACGTCGGCCTCTGGGAAACGCAGCCGCTCCAGGGCCGCATGCAGGCGATGCTCGAGGAGCGGTACCCCGTCTTCCTCGCGAGCATGACCGAGGCGAAGCCGATCGAGGCGATCGATGGGCTGCTCCTCGTTCGCGGAAGCGCCTCGCTCCGTGCTGATGCCGACGCCGATGCCGATCGAGCGCTCGTCGTGATCGACCCGAAGGGGGACCAGCTCTACCTCTGGGCGCGAATCGAGGGCGAGGTAGTCGAGCGCAAGGGGAAGGACGGCGCCCCGAACCTGCCTGCCGCCGCTCGCGATTGGATCGAGGGCCGCTGATCCGCTCCAAATCTCGCCCTGGCCAAGAAGACGCCTACCTCCGAAAGATCGCGCCTGCTAAAATCTGACCGCTCTGAGTAAGGAGGCAGCCATGCGCCGAGAGGTCCCCCATTGGCGACCGCGGCTCCTCTGGGGGGGAGCCGTGCTGTTCGTGATGGCACTTTGTCCCCCATCCGCCCGGTCCTCGGACTGGAGCTTCGCGCCAAACGTTCGCGTCCACCCGGATAACGGCGGTCAGCATCTCTGGCCCGACGTGGTCGCGGGGGCCGGCGGAACGATCGCCTCCGCGTGGATGGACAACCACGACGGGGAGTTCCACATCTACTTCTCGCGGTCGACCGATGCCGGCGACAGCTGGTCGGAGCCGGAGCGGATCGACGATCGCCAAGCCGGAAGCAGCAGTCGCTTCGTCAGCCTCGCGCTCACGCCGAGCGGCGTTCCGATCGCGGTGTGGGAAGACGATCGCCTCGGCGAGTTCAACGTCTACTTCTCGCGGCGGGATCCGGTGAGCGGTGCGTGGAGTCCCAACGGCCAGGTCAACACCACCGGCAGCTCGAACGACGACTCGGACATCCTGAACGCCTCGATCGACGTGTATAACGATCAACGCTGGTTCGTCGCCTGGACCGATTGGCGCGAAGGCCCGGTCAATCAGATCTACGCGCGCACCACCCTGGACGCGGGCCAGACCTGGGGCTTCGAGCGTCGGATCAGCGACGAGACCGGTGTACAACCGATGGCCGCGGATCCTTGCCTGGTGGTCGATCGAACCTCGCCCCCCAACGCGGTTGTCGTCCACTGCGTCGGCAACTGCATTCGCGGCCCGAACAACGAAGATCGATTCCCGAATGTGTTTCACTTCAAGTCGCTCAACGGCGGCGGCACCTGGCAGCGGGGCACGCAGGTCAATGACATCGAGCCCTACTTCCAACAGGTCGCGTCTCGTTCCTTCGTCGTGATGCCCAACGGCAATCTGGTCTGCGGGTGGTTGAACGACGAAACCGGCGTGGCGGATTTCCGCACCTCGCTCTCGCCGGATGGCGGCGATCACTGGCTCTCGAGTGTACAAGTCAACCAGGACTCCGAGATCGGGACCGGCACCTTCCCCTGTCTTGCGGCGGCGGGAAACACGGTGATCGCGGGCTACGACCTCTTTCAGGAGGATTGGGACTGCTTCATGCGGAGCAGCAGCGACGGCGCGCTGAGCTGGACCGAGCCGCCGGTTCGAATCGATGACGATGCCACGGGCGCGGCCGGCGGCAACACGGTTCTCGCCGCGGCTTCGCCGAACAGCGTCATCGCCGTCTGGCAGGACACGCGCCCCGGTCTGGGGCCTTGGCAGATCTACTCGGGTTGGGGTCATCGCTCGAGCAGCGCGGTCGAGGGCGGCGCGGTCAGTGCGTGGAGCGTCGTGCCCAATCCATCGCGTGTCGGTGGCGAGGTGAGGCTCGTCCTGCCCGCGGGCGCAAGCGGCGACTGGTCGATCCTCTCGCTCGACGGTCGGCGTGTTCGCACCCTCTCGATCGGCGACGGCGGGGCGCAGTGGGACGGCCGCGACGCCGCGGGGCGTGAGCTTCCCGCCGGTGTCTACTGGGCGCAGCCTCGCTCTGACGCCAGCTTCGGTCAGGGCCCTGACCTGCCTCCGATCCGCATCGTTCGCGTGCGCTGAAGTCCCCGGGATGCGCGGGCTCGCGTCTCCACGGAGCCCGCCTCCCGCGCACGCCCCTCTGCGTCAAATAGCCTCGTACCCTCGCCCCCGCGTGCCTCAAGCAAGCGCCCGCCCTTGCCGACAGCGGCAGAGGGAGGGCACGACGATGAACCCATTGGTGGCCATCGCGCTGGTCGCGATCGCGCTCACGATCGCGGTCCGGGTCTGGATCATGGGTCAGGTGACGAAGGTCTGCCGCAGCGGGGCGGAGAAGATCTACGACGATCTGCTTCGGACCTTCTCCGGCGAGCACGTCTATCGCGCCTCGCGGCACGACGACTTCCCTGACTTGGACGAACGCGAGTACCAACGCCTGGCGATCGTCGCCTCCGATCGCGGCTTTCGATTCCTCGGCTCGATGGAGGACCTGACGGTCAGCCAGACGAATTCCGAGCATCGGACTCGGATCGACTGCTACGTCAGCGGAGACGAGATCACGACGCTCTGCACCTATCGCCTTCGCGGGATGCAGATCTACGACCTTTGCTCCACCTTCCAAGGCTCGCGCTTCGTGATGACGACCAACGCCGAGGCGAACAAGCTCGATCCCGCGCCCGGCATGGAGCGGACGACCCTGCCGCAGGCGACGCCGCCGGAGGAGCTCCTCTCGCTGCACGCGACGGCGCTGGCGTGTTATCGAGGCGCGCATCACCAGGCGATGCCGCACCAGATCCGGACCTTCGACGATCTCCTCGAGAGCGCTCGCCTGATCACCGGCTTGATCTCCAACCATCGCCGTTCGATCGGCTTCCTGACCGAGGCGGAGCTCAGGCGATTGGGCCAGGGCCAGAGCCCCGACGGCGTGCTCAAGGTCGTGTGGCGCGAGTTCGAGAAGGTTCGCGAGGAGCGCCGCGCCGCATAACCGCAGCGGCGCTCGAATTCGACCTGCTCGCCGCGCGCTAGAACCCGACGCCGACCTCGACCTTGACCGGCACGATCACCACGCGCTTTCCCTTCCACATCCGGACGATCAGCTTGCCCTTCTGCACCGCGCCCTCGAAGGAGAGCTGCCGCTCCTCGGTCAGGTCGTCGTCCATGCCCATGCGCGAGCTGCTGGTGATCGAGACCGGAAGCTCCTCGCCGCCGGACGAGATGAAGCGGAAGCCGGCGAGATCATCGAGGCTCTTGTTCGTCTTGAGGTCGACGCGCGTGCCGTAGTCGTCAGCTTCGTAGCTCGTGACCTCGAAGGGGAGCGTGCCGACCTTGAAGTGGCCGCCGGTCTTCCAGGTCACCGGCGTCGTGAGCTCGTTCACTCCCGTCGCGATCTCGAAGGCGAGGTCGAGATCGAGCGCGATGTGCCGCGCGCCGCTGGTCGGAACGCCGGGCAGCTCCACCTCGAGCAGGCAGGCGGTGCCCTCGGCGTTCAGCGTCGGGAAGCTGCCGAACTCGGCGGACGAGCTCGACGCCGGATCGTCCGCGATGAAGAGGTCCTTGCCTTGATCATCGACGGCGGATCGAAGCACCGATTGCTCGCTCGTGAACGCGGTGAGTCCGCCGTCGGCGCGCCGCAGCGTGATCGCGATCGTCGTCCCGCTTTCGACGCTGAAGGGGCGCAGGTCCTGCTCTGTGGTCGCCGTCGGTTGGATCACGCGAAGGCCCGAGATCTCGAGCTGGATTCCGTCGAGGCCCGCGATCGAGCGCTTGGCTCGCGCGGCGATGAGCGCCTCCTGCGCGCTCTTCATCATCTCCTCGTCGAGCGCGGCGGAAAGGACGTCGCCGGAGACGATGCCGACGTCTCCCTCGGCGACGCAGGCATCGAGCTCGAGCGCGGCGCCGTTTCGCCGATGCGCGACCTTCTCGACCGACTTCACGTTCTTCACCCGCACGACATCGACCTTCGCGAGCTCGCGCTTCTTCCAATCGGTCCAGGCGAGCTGCTGGTACGCGGAGACGACCGCGTCGAGCTGCGGTGCCGCGCCCAACTCCTCGCCGCACGACTTGTCGATCTCGACCTTCACCGGCTCGCCGATCATCGACGAGAGGCGGCCCTCCATGTCCTGCTGCAGCTCGAGGCGATTCTGCGGTTGGGTCAACGCCTGCAGCGTGCCCGCGAACTCCTGCACCGCGGAGGTCAGCGGCTCGCGCTCCTCCTGCAGAAGCTGGTAGTAGGCGAGAAGCGCCGGCGGATCGAGCGCCTCGGTCAAAGGCGGTAGCCCGTAATCCTCGGCCGTGATGACTTGGAGCAGATGGTCGGCCGTTTCGTCGTCGAGCTTGGAAACGAGGCGCGTCTGCATCGCGGTGTCGGGCTTTGCCTCGGCGATCATCTCCTCGAGCATCTTCGATTGATCGCCGGTCATGTGCTCGCGCACCTCGGCCGCGACGTCGCGCTTTTGATCACCACCGAAGGCGTCGTGGAGCGTCTGTGAAAGATCGCCCATCAGCGAGCTCATCGCCTGCATCATCCCCGCCATCAGCAGGAAGGCGATGTTTCGGATGGCGTTCTCGATCGGTCCCAAGCGGTCTGGCGTGAGCATCGGTCCCCCTCGTTTTCATGCCGAGTCGAAGCGCGTGCCGGTCCTTCGCGCGCCCCCCACTATCGGCAAACGAGGGGGCGGGGGAAAGCGAACAGACGCTACCGGATGAACCAGGGGCGGACGGTGATGCCCTCGCGTGTGCTCGAACGATCGCCGCCGTGAATGAGGACGCCCTCGCTTCGCTCGTTTCCCTTGAGGCCGCGCCACCATTTGAGGCCATCGAACATGTGCCCGCCGACGGTCTCTCCCGCCTTCACCTCGATCCCCACCAGGCGATCCCCGAGATCGAGCAC
>CAZZAH010000010.1:11617-17661 GCA_964652115.1 uncultured bacterium
GTGCGCGACGCCGACAATCTGACGAAGCGGTCGAACGCGGTCAGGTCCATCACCTTCAAGATCTCGCGGAGATCGCGCTCGACGTAGGTGCTGAAGTAGTCGGCGAGCCAGCGCGAAGGATCGAGCTTGCGGTCGTGGATGCGAGGATAGAAACCAGCCCAGATCGTCGACCAGAGGTCCGCGGTGGGCGGCATGCTCGGCGGCGGCTCCGCGTCGAGCTGCTCCGGATCGAAGGACGCTCGCCCTTCCAACTCGGACAGCGAGAGCGGCAACAGCCGAAAGGTCGCAGTTCGCCCTGCCAACGACTGAGCGACCCGGTCCATGAGCAGGAGATTCTGCGAACCGGTCAGAACGAAGCGACCGGGCCGAGGATCGAGGTCGACCATCTCCTGCAGGTAAGAAGGCAGGCTCGGCGTCCGTTGAACCTCATCCAGGATCGCCCCCTCCGAGAGACGGCGAAGGAAGCCGCGGGGATCCTCCTCGGCCTCCGCGCGGACGTCCGGGGTCTCGAGGGAGACGTAGGTCAGGCCCGGGAAGGTCCCGCGCGCCAACGTCGTCTTGCCCGATTGGCGCGGGCCGATCAGGGTGATGACCGGCATTTGGGTGGCGGAGTGCCGGACGGCGGGGGTCAGGTCTCTTAGGAACATGTTGCTAGACTTACGCCTAGCCGCGCTCGTGTCAAATTCAAAATCAGATCTTCAATTTGGCACGATCGGGTCCGGCTCCAGCCTCTGGGCCGAGGGCTACTCCCCGTACGCCACGAACGCGCCCCAGTAGAAAGGATGCGTGCTCTCGCCGCGCTTGCGTCGATCGGCGAGCGCCGCGCGTGAGGCAGCGCGCATCGCCTCGTCGGTCGGCTGCCGCTCCTCCCACCGCGCGCGGTAGAGGGCGCTCATCCAGTCGACGGTCGCGCGATCGGACACAGACCAGAGGCTCGCGATGACAGTGCGCGCGCCCGCGATCTCGAACGCGCGCTCGAGTCCGAGGATGCCTTCGCCTTCCGCGATCTGACCTCGGCCCGAGCCGCAGGCCGACAACACCGTCCACTGCGCGCGCGAGAGGTCCAAGGTGCCGATCTCCTCCGCGGTGAGGAGGCCGTCGTTGGTCGGATCAAGCGCGTTCGTCCACTGGTTCGCGCCCGCGAGAGCCAGGCCGGACAGCGCGAGCGGGCTGACGTAGCCGACCGAGCGTTGCGCGCAATCGGGATCGAAGAAGAAGCCGTGCGTGGCGGCGTGAATGACGGCGGCATCGGGCGCGGCGCGACGGAAGAGCGCTTCACTTGCCTTCGTGCCGCGGGCGGGGTCGCTCTGGGAAGCACTCTGCGCGCGGCGCCACGAACGGGAGGCTGCCTCCACCTCGTCGGCGCTGCCGGGCAAGGGATCGAACCGCATCGCGCGCCCGCCGGCGCAGGGCTTCATCGCCTGCCGTTGAAGTGTGATGGCCGACGGCGCGCTCGACGCGAGCATCGCGGGCCCTCGGCTCGAGCGGCCCTCCGCGTTCTGGAAGTCGACGTCGCCGAGAGCGAGGAGCGACCCGCTCGCCTCGTGCTCGCGCGCCCGCGCCAGGGTCCGCTCGCAGGCCAGCATGTGGATTAGCCGATCGCCCTCGACGAGATAGCCGTCGTTGTCGTCGGGCAGCGCGGCGAAGCTCACCAGATGAAGCGCGCCATCCGGCACGATGTAGAGCGTGCCCGACGTCGGCAGCGCAGGAAGAAGCGGATCGTAGATCAGCCGTCGAAGCTCCTTCGCCTCGAATCGGTAGCTTTCCTCGGCCAACTTGCCGCTCGGCACCGACGACGCGTCACGTTGCCACAGCGTCACCGCATCCTCGATCGCCGACGCCGCGCCGAGGTCGACGTACGCGGCATCGTGCCCGCCCGCGAGCACGAAGGCGCCATAGCGCGCGGGCAATGAATCCCAGAGCGCCGCGACGCGCACGTATGCAACCAGCGCCGATCCCTCGGGCAGCGCGGCCGCGACCTCTGTATAACCGAGCGCATCGTCCTCGCGCTCGCGCTCGAATCGCGCGCTCTTCAAGGCGAGCTCCCGCTCCAATCGTTCCGAGAGATCACGCGACTCTTGCAGCAGCGCGAGCTCGGATGCGTCCTGCTCGGTCGGCTCCGACTCGGCGAGGAGGAGCTCGCGGTTCGCCACGCTCGAACGCGCCTCGCGAAGCTGGGTCAGCAGTGCGCGCGTGGTGCTGTCCGGATCGGAGGCGAGGTTTCTTCTCCGAGCCAACTCATCGAGCACGCGCGTCCGCGAGCGAATGACCGCGTCCCACGCTTCGACTACCGCGCTTGCCGGCGCATCGACCGAGCTCCGACAGAGAAGATCGAGCCCGACCCGACACTTGCTCGCGCTCTGCAGCGCCTCGCGCTCGGGCAGCCCGCGCACCAGGCCGAGGAAGAAGCGGCGGCCATAATCGTTCGCCTGCCTCGCGCGCGCCCGCGCCTCCTCGATGTCGCCGCGGCGGAACGCGACCTCCGCACCGACGTCGTAGGCGTCGAGCAGGGTCTCGAGGTCGGGAAGGGAGGATGCTTGGAGGACGCGGCGCGCTTGGTCGAACTCGCGCTCGGCGGCATCGGAGTCGCCGCCACGTAGCAACGCGCGCGCACTGTGGTGGAGCGGCACCGCGCGCAGCGGATCGGATGCGCTCACGGCACCAGCAGCGATCACGCTCGCGCGGCGGAACGCGTCGACCGCGGCCGCATACTCGCGCGCGCCGGCGCGGATCTTCCCCAGAGTCACATAGGCCTTCGCGGTGAGCCGCTCGCCGCCGCGATCATTCGCCTCCAGGATCTCGATCGACTGCTCGATCGCCGCGCGTGCGGCCTCGGGATCGCCGCACGCCATCAGATCCTCCGCAAGGCTGAGCAGGGTCGACGGCCGGCCGGTCCAATCGATCATCGCTGCACTGTCGGCCACGGCGAGGATCGAGCGTTCGAGCTTGATCGCGCGCTCGCAGTTGCCGAGGCGTCCTTCGGCGTTGGCGAGGTTGTTCGTCATGCGAAGCGCGATCGGATCGGTGCGCGGCAGATTGCGTCGAAAGATGCGGTCGATCTGCTCGTACATGTCGCGCGCGTCGGGCAGCTCGCCCTGGTCATAGAGCACGTTCGCGAGGTTCGAGAGCCGTCGCGCGTAGTCCTGCGAATCCTCGCCGGTGAGCTTCTTTTGCAAGGCCACCGCGCGCTCGTGATGCGTGCGCGCTCGCGTCAGCTCCCACAGATTCCGCTCGGCGATGCCGAGGCTCGTCATCGTGTCGGCGAGCTCCTTCTCGTCGGCCGCGCTTCCCTCGAGAATCGCGAGCGCCTGGGTGAGGTACTCCTTCGCCTCGCGGTAGTGGTTCTCCGCCGTGGCGAGCTGCCCCAGGCGCCGCAAGCTCCGCGCGATGAGGGGATCGTTCGGGGAAAGCAGCGCCTTCCGAATCGCGAGCGAACGAAGCGCGAGCGGCCGGGCCTCTGCGATGGCAGACTTCGCGCGCAGAAGCTCGGTCAGAAGATCGATCGCGGCTGCGGCCTCCAAGCCGTCGCCTTGGCCCGCCGACTCGAGCTCCGACAGGTAGTCGCGCGACATCTGCTCGGCTTGCGAGAACTCGCGGCGCGCGCGTGCATCCTGGATCGCCTGCAGGCGCGGCGACATCACTTCGGCCGCGTGAGCCGCGCAGGCCGCAATAACGAGCATGCAGATCAGGAACGTCGCGAGCGAGCGCATCAGTTTCCCCAGGAGAAGCGTCCAACGAAACGGGCGATGATCGCTATTTCCCACGAACTTCGCAACGTCTGGCGATGGAGGCCAGGCGCCTACCCTAGCTCACGGCCAGAGGTGATCCGATTCCAAGGCGGTCGAAAGGTCGATGAGCGGCCACACATCGATCCCTTCTTCTGTCCGGAGTTTTCGCGTTCCGCGATACACGAGGATGCGGCGCACTACCTTCGGGAGCTCGTCGATCGCGAGCAGGCCCTGCAGCATGGAACGAGAGAATCGCGTCGCCGACTTGACCTCGATCGCCACGAACTCCTTGCCGCGGCGCAGCAGAAAGTCCACTTCCACCGCCGACTGATGGGGGGACCAATACGAGAGATCCTCGAAGAGCCGGGATCTTTCCGCGTACGCGCGCAGCATGGTCAAGACGTACCCCTCGAACAAAGCGCCCGCTTCTCCCTGGGAGACGGTTCCGAGCTGCCGCTTTGCCGCACGAACGAGGCCCGGATCGACCCAGTACAGTTTGGGAAGCCGCCGCTCGCGTACGCGCAGCTTCGCCTCGTAGGCGGGGATTCGATGAACCAGAAGCGTCTCTTCCAGGATGTCGAGATATCCGACGACGGTGGTCCGCGCGGTGCCTGCGTCGCGCGCGATGGATGAAACGTTAATGGTCTGCCCGTGAAACAGAGCGGCAATCGGAAGGAAGCGGGTGAAGCCGGGGAGATTCCGCACCAGTGCTTCGGCTTTGATCTCTTCGCGTAGGTAGAGTTGCACGTACGATTCGAGCGTTGCTACCGGGTCGTCTGCAGTCCACACGACTGGAATGGAGCCGACTTCGAGGACGCGACCGAGATCGAAATCGCGGCCGAGCTCGTGCGGGAGCAGCGGAAAAAGCGTCTTCCATAGCGCGCGCCCGCCGAGGAGATTGGTGCCGCCGTGCTTGAGCTTCCGTGCGCTTGAACCGAGTAGCGCAAAGCGGAGCCCGCGTTCCTCGATGTGTCGGTGCACCTCGTGAAGCAGGCTCGGCAAGCGCTGAATCTCGTCGACAACCACCCAGTTGCCGCGCCGCAACGACCCGAGCATGCCGCCGAAAATCGCGGGTTGGATCACGAGATCCTGGTAGAGCCCCTCATCGAGGAGGTCCACTCGATGCGCCTGCGGCAGCGCCTTCCGAACCCACGTGGATTTTCCTGCTCCGCGGACACCCAGAAGGAAGAAGCTCGAAGCGGGCATCTGCAAGAGCCGCGGATAGAAGCTGCTAACCATGCCGTCAATTTACTAAGAAAAATGACGACAAGGTAGTCACTTTTCGTAAGGACCTAGATGGCTCGCCGGCAGATCCAGAGGGTCCGCGGTACGTAGACGTCGGGGTCCTCCGACGGATCGATCAGCTCGATCTCGACCACCTCGAGGCCGGCCGCGCGGACGATCTTCCGGAGCTCGTCCTCGCGCCAGCAGCGTTCGCGAAGCTGAAACACGAGCCGCCCCCAGCTCTCCTTCTGCTCTCGAAAGAAGGTGAAGGTCGCGTCGCCGTAGAGAACGCCCGCCTTCGTCTCCGCGCCCATCTGCATGCCGACGTAGAGCTCCGGCCCCTCGATGATCGAGAAGCCGCTGAAGGTCTCCTCGAACCGCTCCTCCTCGAGCAGGTCGAAGACGAAGAGCCCGCCCGGCAGAAGCGCCTCGCGCACGCGCGCCATGATCCGCTTCATCGCCGGCGCCTGCGTGACATGGTTCACGCTATCGAAGAGGCAAGTCAGCAACCCCGCCTTCTCAGGCAATTCCGTGGCGGCGAGATCCTGCTCGAAGAAGCGCGGCATCCGATCGATCGGCGTCGCGGTCTTTCGCACCGGGGACGTCGCCCGTCGCGCCGACTCGATCATCGCCGACGACAGATCGGTCCCATACACGCGCCACGCGCGCTGCTTGCGCGACCACCAGTGCGCAAACGTCCCCGTGCCGCACGCGAGGTCGCCCAGAACGCGAGCCGGCGTCCCATGTTTCTTCGCGGCCCTCTCGATGCGAGGTGCTAATGCCACGGCGAATGGCCGCGGATAGAGCGCCTGCCACTCGTCATAGATCGTCGCGAAGTCGATGTAAGCGTCCTGCCCCACGAATCCTCCTGCTCCTTCTGCATGCCACGCGCCGCGCGGCATGATCGCCGCCTCTTGTCTTCGATGCAACCGTGGCATGCGAGGCGAGCCCGGCCCGGACGGGGGCGTGGGAGGCGCCGCTCCCGCAAAAACGGCAGCAGAGCCCGGTCCCGCGGTCGCCGACCCGAGGCGCGCCCTGCCTTTGTCCTTCCTGTCGGCGCGCCGTCCCCCGTCCGGGCCGGGCTCGCCTCGC
>CAZZAH010000010.1:17761-24711 GCA_964652115.1 uncultured bacterium
TGCGTCGCGGTGCCGAAGACGATGGACAACGACGTCATGGGCACCGACTACTGCATCGGCTTCTCGACCTCGGTGACCCGAAGCGTGAACTTCATCACCGACCTCCGCACGCCGGCCGGCTCGCACGAGCGCTTCCTCGTGGTCGAGCTCTTCGGCCGCTACTCCGGCGAAACCGCGCTCATCACCGGCTACCTCGCCGGCGTCGACCGCGTGATCATCTCCGAAGTGCCGTGCGACATGAACCGCCTGGCCAACTTCCTCGTAGCCGACAAGACCGGCAACCCGAGCCACTACGCGGTGGTGGTCGTGAGCGAGGGCGCAAAGCTCGAGGGCGGTGAGGTCCAGCTCGCGGGCAAGGAAGACGCGTTCGGCCACCGCAAGCTCGGCGGCATCGGCGACATCATCGGCGAGGAGCTCAAGCGCATCACCGGCGAGAACGTGATGGTGCAGAAGCTCGCGTATCTCATGCGCGCAGGCGCGCCGGATTCGCTTGATCGGTTCGTCGCGTATAACTTCGGGAATCTTGCGTACGAGCTGATCGAAGGCAACCAGCGCGGGAATATGGTCGCGATCCATGATGGTCGCTATACAACCGTGCCGGTCGAGGTGGCGTCGTCGGGGCGCAGGCAGGTGAACGTCCGCGAGTTCTACGACACCGAGGAGTACCTGCCGAAGATCTCGGGCGTGCGCGGGAAGCCGATGTTCCTGTACTAGGAGTGAGGATCAGCGTCGCGATCTGCGAGATGCGTCGGCAATCGCCAGGGGTCGCGCTGCGCGATGGAGTACGAAACTCCCGCCCACTTGGGGACGAGTTGCCGGGTGTGTCGAGGGGTCGCCCGATCGGGGGATGCGGCGTCCCGACACCATCGTCGGCGGGACGATTCAGCGAATCGTGGCCAAGCAGTCCCATGACGATCTCACGATTCCCGCGGTTTCCTGGATATCGAGTACGGGCGGAGGCTCTTGGCGCCGCTCGCTGCGGATGTCCGCTTCGAGCACCTCGACGGATGCGTTAAGTTGGGGTTCCTGCGGGGCCACCGCCGTCCGGGAGTGGACCCAAACTCCCCGCTTGCCTCCTCCGCGAGACTTGGGCCAGACTTTGCCCTGCTTTTCCACTGCTGTGAGTCGGTGAAGTGCCCATGGCCGTCATCGCTCTGAGTTCTGGTAAGTCGTTCGGATCACTTTTTGCGATCACCTCAACTGTCCTGACGCGCATGCAAGAGTTTCGCCCGGCCCCGCTGTCCTCTGGCCCACTCAGGTCAGATGCAGGGACAGCACCGCACGGATCTCGCCCGCGTCGTCGGTGGATCGATGTCTTGATGTTGTTCGGACTCCTGGAGCTGATTGCCTTCACTCGAACCTCGACGAAGACATGAGGGATGGCCGGTCGTTGATTGAGCTTCACACGAACTTCGCTCACCTCGAGATGCACGATGAGCAGCTCGTGCGTCTGGGCATGCTCGCGGAGCGCTACTTCGCCGACGATCCGAATACGACACTCCTGAAGCTCCGTCAGTTCGCCGAGCTGCTCGCTCAGCTAGTCGCCGCGAAGGTTGGTCTGTACACGTCACGGGACGAGGCTCAGTACGAGCTGCTCATCCGGCTGCAGGATCAGGGCATCCTGCCACGCGAAATTGCGCAGCTCTTCGCCGAGGTTCGCCGATCTGGAAACGCCGCGAATCACGCGGCGTTAGGCGACCACCGCGCGGCGCTCTCGATTCTGAAGCTCTCCTGGCAGATCGGCATCTGGTTCCATCGAACGTTTGCCAACGCCGCCTTCAGGTCGGGGCCGTTCGTGCCGCCGACGCCACCCAAGAACGAGAGCGAAGAGCTGCGCACCGAACTGGCGACGCTGCGCAAGACACTCGCCGAGTACCAAGCAGCCCACCACGATGCGAGCGAGCGCCTCGCCTCGACGGAAGCGAAGCTGCGCCAGGCCAAAGACGAGCAAACATTCTGGGAGCAAGTGGCCACTGAAGCCGAGCAGGCGAAGGCCGCGCTCGCTCAGAAGCTCTCCAGCGACCAGGCTCAAGGAGTTGCGCAGCCAAAGGTCACGGTGACCGCGTTAGTCAACGCAGCCAGGACAGCGGCGGGCGCGATTGAGCTGGACGAGGCGGACACGCGCAGGCTCATCGACAAACAGCTTCGCGAGGTTGGTTGGGCGGCCGACTCCGTAGTCCTCTCTCACGCGAGGGGTGCACGACCGGGGAAGGGAAAGTGCCTAGCGATTGCGGAATGGCCCACTGGGAGCGGACCCGCCGACTACGTTCTCTTCGTTGGGCTGATGCCGGTCGCTACCATCGAGGCGAAGCGAAAGAACATCGACGTATCTGGGTCGCTCCAGCAAGCGAAGCGATACAGCCGGACTTTCAAGTCCGGCGAGGGGCTTGTCTCTCCAGGCGGACCATGGGACGAGTTCCAGATCCCGTTCGTCTTTTCCGCTAACGGGCGTCCGTATCTGCGCCAGCTAGCCACGCGCAGCGGCACATGGTTCTGCGACGTGCGGAACCCCGAGAATCTGGGGCATGCGCTCGATGGTTGGTACACGCCGGAGGGACTCGTCTCCCTACTCAAGCGAGATGAAGGTAGGGCGCTCGAGCAGCTGAAGAACGAGCCCTTCAACTACGGCTTCTCGCTGCGTCACTACCAGCAGACTGCCATCCGCGCAGTCGAGGCCGCGATCGGCCAGGGCCGGCGCGAGGTCCTGCTCGCCATGGCGACGGGCACTGGCAAAACCAAAACCTGCATCGCCCTTATCTACCGGCTCCTCAAGGCGCAGCGCTTCCGTCGTGTGCTCTTTCTCGTCGATCGCTCCGCCCTCGGTGAGCAGGCGGCGAACGTATTCAAGGACACGCGGATGGAGAGCCTCCAGACTTTCGCCGACGTGTTCGGTATCAAAGAACTCGACGAGCAGCGGACCGACAGCGACACCGCAGTGCACGTCGCCACCGTGCAGGGTCTAGTACGGCGGGTGCTCTATCCCGCCGAAGCGGTTGCCCCTCCTCCGGTCGACCAGTACGACTGCATCGTGGTCGACGAGTGCCACCGCGGTTACCTACTCGATCGCGACCTTTCGGACACAGAGCTCGGCTTCCGAAACTTCGACGACTACATCTCGAAGTACCGCCGGGTGCTTGACTATTTCGACGCGGTGAAGATCGGCCTCACTGCCACTCCCGCGCTCCACACTACGCAGATCTTTGGGGTCCCCATCTTCAATTACGGGTACCGTGAGGCCGTGATCGACGGATATCTCGTCGACCACGAGCCTCCGGTGCAGATCAATACCCAGCTCTCGACCGGCGGCATCGTGTGGCGGGTAGGCGAGCAGGTGACGGTCTACAACGCTCGTCAGAATCAGGTCGATTTCTTCACCACGCCGGACGAGATCCGAATCGACGTGCAGGACTTCAATCAGAAGGTCATCACCGAGCCGTTCAACCGTGTGGTGTGTGAATACCTCGCCGGCGAGCTCGATCCGTCGTCCCGTCAGAAGACACTGATCTACTGCGTTAACGATACGCACGCCGACCTAGTCGTCGACGGGCTGAAGACAGCCTTCGCCAAGCGCTACGGCAGCGTCGAGGACGATGCTGTACTAAAGATCACCGGCGCGGCCGACAAGCCGCTCCAGTTGATTCGTCGCTACAAGAACGAACGTAGCCCCAATGTGGCCGTGACCGTGGACTTGCTTACGACCGGCATCGACGTGCCCGAGATCTGCAACCTCGTGTTCCTGCGGCGCGTGAACAGCCGCATCCTCTTCGACCAAATGCTCGGGCGAGCCACGCGCCTCTGCGATGGAATTGGCAAGGAGGCTTTCCGGATCTTCGACGCGGTGAAGATCTACGAGGCGCTGCACCAATTCACCGCGATGCAGCCGGTAGTCGTCAATCCGTCGATCACCTTCACGCAGCTCGGCCGCGAGCTGGGTGGGGTGGTAGCGGACGAGGAGCGCAGGCTTGTGCGCGATCAGTTCATCGCCAAGCTCCAACGCAAGAAACGCCACCTGAGCGCCTCGCAGGCCCAGGACTTCGAGACGGTCGCCGGTATGCCGCCCGAGGCCTTTGTACGTCAATTGCTCGCGATGCCGCTGGACGACATCGCCGCGTGGTTCACGCAGAACTCCGACCTCGGCGAGATCCTCGATCGAAAGGGCCAGGGGCAACGCCCGCTGATGTACGTCTCCGACCACGAAGACGCGCTCTTGAGCACCGAGCGCGGTTATGGCGCAGCCAAGAAACCGGAGGACTACCTGAAGGAGTTCTCCGAGTTCATCAAGAACCGCAGCAACGCCATCCCTGCGCTCATGACCGTACTGACGCGGCCGCGCGAACTGACGCGCGCGCAGCTGCGTGAGTTGGCTATTGAACTTGACCGAGCTGGCTACAGTGAGACCAGCCTATCGATTGCGTGGCGAGAGATGACCAACCAAGACATCGCGGCGCGAATCGTCGGCTATATTCGGAAAGCAGCCATCGGTGACGCACTCGTGCCTTATGAGCAGCGAGTTGATCGCGCGCATCAGAGGATTCTCGCATCCAGGAATTGGACAAACCCGCAGCGGCAGTGGCTGAACAAGATCGCGGCGCAGACGAAAGCGAACCTCGTAGTCGACCGCGCGGCGTTCGATGATCCGGACTTAATTTTCAAGCGTGAGGGCGGCGGATTCGCGAGATTGGATCGGGTCTTCGATGGAGAGCTTCAACAGGTGCTTGACAGCTTCAACGAATCGCTATGGCCGCCCGCAGCCTGATAGGGAGAAGGATCAATGAGTGCAGTCACCAATGACATAGTCCAAAAGCTCTGGAACCTGTGCAACGTCCTCAAGGACGATGGGGTCACATACCATCAGTACGTCACCGAGCTCACCTACTTGCTCTTCCTTAAGATGGCGAAGGAAACGGGAACCGAGGATCAGATCCCGAAGGGCTATCGCTGGGACGATCTCGAAAGACTTGCGCCGCCAAAACGACTCCAGCACTACAAGCTGGCTCTGATCCACCTCGGTTCGAACGGCTCAACGCTAGTACAGGAAATCTTCGGCAACGCGAGTTCCTTCATTAAGAAGCCGGCCACGCTGTCGACCCTCGTCGCCGAGCTCGACAAGCTCGACTGGTACAGCGCGAAGACCGAGGGCCTCGGCGACCTCTACGAGGGCCTGCTCGAAAAGAACGCGAACGAGAAGAAGTCGGGCGCCGGGCAGTACTTCACGCCGCGCCGGCTGATCGACTCGATGGTCGCGCTCATGAAGCCGACCCTCGACGACGTGATCCAGGACCCGGCCGCAGGCACAGGCGGCTTCCTCATCGCTGCCAATCACTACATCCGCGAGCACGGCGACCCGGACAGCTGGACCGAGGCGCAGCAGCGCAAGTACCGGCGCGGCACCTTCTACGGCATGGAGCACGTGCAGGACACGCACCGCCTCGCGCTCATGAACCTGATGCTGCACGGGCTCGACTCGGACCCTAACGGCGCAGGCATTCGCTATGGCGATACTCTTTCTCCTGAGGGCGAGGCGCTGCCGAAGGCGACCCTCATCCTGACGAATCCACCCTTCGGAACGAAGAAGGGCGGCGGGCTTCCGACGCGCATGGACTTCACCTTCCCGACGAGCAACAAGCAGTTCTGCTTCGTGCAGCACATCTACCGTGGCCTGAAGCCGGGCGGCCGCGCCGCGGTGGTGCTCCCCGACAACGTGCTCTTCGAGGGCAACGTCGGAAAGCAGATCCGCGCCGACCTGATGGACAAGTGCAACCTGCATACGATCCTCAGGTTGCCGACCGGCATCTTCTACGCCCAGGGCGTGAAGACCAACGTGCTCTTCTTCACGCGCGGGGAGAAGGACAAGGGCAACACCAAGGAAGTTTGGGTCTACGACCTGCGCGCGAACATGCCGCAGTTCGGAAAGCGCACGCTGCTCACGCGCGATCACTTCGCCGAGTTCGAGGCCGCGTTCGGCAAGGACCCGCTGGGCAGCCCGAAGAGCCTCGCCAAGCGCAAGGACACCGGCGAGGAAGGGCGCGTCCGCAAGTTCACGCGCGAGTGGATCGCCGAGCGCGGCGAGAGCCTCGACATTGCCTGGCTCAAGGACGACAGCGATGGCGCGAACGACGAGCTATCCGAGCCGGCAGTGCTGGCGCGCGAGGCGATGACGGAGCTCGAGGGCGCGTTCGAGGAGCTGCGGGGGATCCTCGCCGAGCTCGGCGAGGACGTTGAAGAGGTGGTCACGCAGTGAGCGAGCTTCCTCGTGGTTGGTGTCCTGCTTCACTTGGGGAGCTGTGCAGCCGGATCGTCGACGGCTCCCACAATCCGCCAAAAGCCGCGGAATCTGGCCACGCGATGCTGAGTGCGAGGAATATCCAAGCGCGCCGAATCCTGTTCGATGACTTTCGATGGATTTCTGAGTCCGACTTCACCGCGGAAGATGCGCGGACGCAGATCGCTCCGGGAGACGTACTTCTTACAATCGTCGGTACGATAGGGCGCACAGCGGTAGTGCCAACGGAGACGCCGAGGTTCGCGCTTCAGCGAAGCGTGGCGGTTCTGAAGGCCCAGCAGGCGACCGAGCCTCGCTACCTCGCCTACGTGCTCGAGTCGCCAGACGTTCAACGGTATTTCGAGGAGAACGCCAAAGGCACGGCACAGAAGGGAATCTACCTGCGCGCACTCGGCTTGGTTGAAGTCCCGCTGGCTCCCCTCCCCGAGCAGAAGCGCATCGCCGACAAGCTCGACGCCCTGCTCGCGCGAGTGGACGCTTGTCGCGAGCGCCTCGACCGCGTCCCCGGCATTCTCAAGCGCTTCCGCCAGTCGGTGCTCGCTGCGGCCACCAGCGGCGAGTTGACGCGCGAGTGGCGGGAGGAGCGAGGGCTGGACGGGTTCTCGTTCGACCGGCGGGTCCCGCTTGGCACCGTGTGCACTGAGTCATTCTACGGACCGAGGTTCGG
>CAZZAH010000011.1:0-24664 GCA_964652115.1 uncultured bacterium
TTCCTGCTCGCGAACCACGGCGCGGTCGCGCTCGGCGCTGATCTCGAGGATGCGTACTTCCGGATGGAGCGCGTCGAGCACACCGCGCGCATTCTCCTCGTCTCCCAGCTGCTCGGGAGGACACATCAGCTGTCGGGCGACGAGGTCACGAGGCTTCTCGCCACCGGTCCGCCGCGAGAGAGCGCCACGCTCCCATGTCGACCGGAGCCGGAGACGATGCCCGATCGAGAGCGGATCGTCGCACTCGTGACCGAAGTTCTTCGCGCCCGCGGGCTCTAGCAAATCCACAGGCCTTCGCTCAACTCGCAGCGCTTCTCGGCCGAAAGGAAGGGAAGGCATTTCCCGCGCGAAGACACCGAGAGCCAACATGGACGCGAGCCAGTTCTACCGACTCTTTCGACAAGCCTGCCAGACCTATCAGCTCTATCCCTCGGAAAGTCCGGTCCGCCTGGAGGCGACCGCGCGTCTCCTGCAATCATTGGGCGAGGTGACGCAGACCGAAGGCCTCTCGATCGTCTTTCTCGAAGAGGGAGCCTTCGTCGACGGCCAAGCAGTACCCGGCGGCGTCGAGGAAACCGGACCTCCTCTCTGGCGACGCATCTTCGAGCTCGGCGTCGGAGAGCTGCGCTTTCTTCCGGGCGTGACCGCGACGGAGCTGGGACGTCTCCTCGACCTCCTGGCTCGCGCGCAGCAGGGCCTGCTCAATCCGGTCGACGAGGATCTCTCGGTGCTCTTGTGGGAGAGCGAGCTCGCGCACATTTCGTACTGGCTCTACGAGGACGACAGTTGGCTGGAAGAAGACCTCGTGCAAACCGGCGCCGGCATCGGCGATGAGTTCCGTGGTCTGCTGGAAGCGGCCGAACGCGATGAGCAGGCGATGGCCGAGCATCGCCTCTTTCTCTCCGCGGCCGACGCGGTGCTCAACATCGACTCGGGCGAAGCGGGACATGCTCGCTCCTCCGAGGAACGGTCGGTCCCGTATCGCGGGCTCCCTCTGGGCGAGTATCTCGACGAGGAGCTCACGATCACGAGCGAGCTCCCGGGCGGCGTCTTCGCGCATCTGTCTGAGGTAGAGCGTCTGCGCATCGTCAGCGCGTTCCGCCAGGAGAACGCGGAGGTGGTTCCCTGGAAGTACGGCCGCCTGCTGGTCGAGGTCTTGCGGCTCGAGACGGAGCCGGAGGAGTCGGGTCGGATCGAACAGCTGCTCGAGCAATACTTCGATGTGCTGCTCGAGGCGGAGCGATTCGATCTCTTGCGGAGCTTGGCCTCGAGCCTCCAACCAAGACGTGAAGGTGCGATCGTGCCGCCCGCGGTGGCGAGGGCCGAGGCCCACCTGCTCAGTCCGGCGTTCATGCGGAAGGCCGGGGAGTACGTGCTCTCCACCCGAGGCGACAACCAATCGACGCGGGATCGCGAGGCGGCGGTCGCGCTCCTCTCACGCGCGGGGCTCGATCTCCTAATCGAGCTGACGCTGCGGTCCGGCACCGAGGCCGATACTCCCTGCGCGCAGCAGCTTCGCGCTCGAGTTACCTCCGACCTCTCGAGTCTCCTCGCCTGCTTCGAGCACGAAGAGCGCTCCATCCGCTGGTTCGCGATCGACTGCGCGGCCGATGCCGGAACGGAGGCGATGCGCCGCCTGCGAGAGATGGCGCGCGACGGAGATGTCGAGACGCGATGCCGGGCGATCCACGCCCTTCGTGGGTCGACGGAATCGGCCACGCTCGCGGTGCTTTCGGGCGCTCTGCACGATGCGGAGCCGGTAGTCCGAATCGCCGCGGCCGAAGGACTGGCGGGTCAGGGCGGGACTCGCGCGCTCGAGCCTCTGCTCCGCGTGCTGGTGGGCAAGGATTTCGAGCGCCGGGATCCGAGCGAGCGGCGGCTCTTCTTCGTCGCGGCCGGTAGGTCGGCGCCACGCGAGGTGTTGCCGGTGCTCGCTCGCTTGGCCGAGCAGCGCGGGCTCTTCCATCGCGGCGAGCAAGCGGGCAAGGCCGAGTGCGCGCTTCTGGCGCTGGCCGATCTCGCGGCCGAGGCCGCGCCCTATCTGCGCGAGCGTTGGGGTATGAAGCACCGAGAGCTGTGGCGCCAGTTCGAGCAACGAGTGGCCGCGAAGGGCGAGCCGGCGCGTCTGCGTCGCGCGGCGTAAGCGAAGGAGCCCGGATGACCAAGAGCGAGACCTTGCTGGATCTTCGTGGCTCGCTGGCGCGGGGTGAGCTTGCCTGGCGTTTCGTCCGTTCCTTCTTCACCGCGATTCAAACGCGCAAGCTCCGCGGTCCGGGCGATCCGCATGTGCAGGCACGGCTGGGTGAGTTGGCCGAGACTCTGGAGCTGTTGTCCGAGGTCGATGGGGTGATCAAGCTTCAGCGCTTCGGGCCGCACCTCTGGGTAGGGCGATCGCGTCTTCGCCCGCTGCCCGAGCATCGTCTGCTCCTTCGCACGCTGTGGTCCGACTTCGAGCGACTCGGGATCGGAGGGATCGAGCTCGATCCCGGCTTCGAACGCCAGGACCTCGCCGCCCTGATCGAGCTCTATCCGACGCTCGATCGAGTCTTGGCCGCGAAGGGCGGCGGCCGGATCGAACCGCTGACCGAGCCGTGCGAGCTCCAACCCGGAATCCGCGCGCTCCCGGTTCAGCGAGAGGCGAACCCGGATGGAGAGGGCGCCAAGATCGATCGCGTGCAGGCGCGACGCACCTTCTTTCGCGCGCTCGCCGCCGCGCGTGGAATCACCCGGCAGTTCGCGGTCAATCGGATCCCGGAGCTCAGGAAATCGCGCGCCGTCGTGCACGAGCTGGTCGACACGCTGGTCGAAGAAGAGTTCTCGTTGCTCGGAATGGCCGCGATCCAGAACTTCGATCCCTACACCTTTCAGCACTCGGTGCATGTAAGCATCCTCTCGATGGCGATGGGGCAGCGACTCGGGTTGCCGCGAAACGACCTCGCGGTGCTCGGCGTCTCCGCCATGTTTCACGACATGGGGAAGACCCGCGTGCCGAAGGAGGTGCTGCAGAAGCCGGGCCGCTTCGACGATTCGGAGTGGAAGGTGATGCGCACGCATCCTCTCTCCGGCGCGCGCGAGCTCCTGCGCTTGGGCACGGTGAGCGATCTCCTCGTGCAGGTGATGCTGGTGAGCGCGGAGCATCATCTTCGTTTCGACGGCTCGGGCTACCCGCCGCTGGGCGACTCGTGGCAGCAGGGCCTCTACGCGCGCATCGTGACCTTGGCCGATTGCTTCGACGCCATGACCGCGAGCCGCATCTACATGAAGCGGCCCTTCACCCCCGACGCCGTCATCCGCTACCTCTTCGAGAACGCGGGCCGGATGTTCGACCCCGATCTCCTTCGCCTCTTCGTCGAGATGGTCGGCTACTACCCGGTCGGCTCCTTGATCCGCCTCGAGAGCGGTGAGCTCGCGGTTGCGGTCGAACCGCCCGCGAATCCCTCCGAGGTCGACCGGCCCGCGGTGCAGGTGCTCACGCCAGATGGAACGGGATGGAAGATCGGACCGGTGCGACGCCTGGCCGATGGTAACCCGGTCGATCCTCGTTGCCGCGTGCAGGCCGGCTGCCATCCGCTGGACCACGAGGTGGATGTCGACGGCGTGCTCGCGCAGTTCTACCTCGAGGCCGCTTAGACTCCACCCGCCCCGCTCCCTTGACGCCTCTACCTGCCCTGCCTATAGTTCGCCCAGCCGGGGAAGGGAAGAGGGTGGATCCACCACGCGTGGATTCCCGAACGGGCGGAAGGCGCGTTATCTCGAGGGAGACTAGAGCAGGGAGCCACGCGACCGCGGCTTCTCCCGGCCACCGGGAGCTACGCCGGCGGATTCAGCTCGCCTCACACACGCAGTCCACCCCCACAGCGGAGATTTGCATGAGACCGAACCGTCGCCAGTGCGGAGGTGCGGTGCCCGTCTGCCTCGCGCTAGCCCTTGCGGGTTGCGCCAAGCAGGTACCGGTACCGAACGGGGCGTTCGAGGCCCAGCAGAAAGTCGTGCTCAGCCTGAAGTCCGATCGACAAGTGCGCGGCAGGATGGAGAAGGGCGCGAAGGTCGACTACTGGGAGCAGGGGAAGCTCTTCCGCGCCCGCGTGAATTCCCTCTCCGACAGCGTGATCGTTCTTCAAGACCTGATGCTCGTGCGGACCGAGGGGTCGCGGCAAGAGGTCGAAGCGCGGCAGTCGGACGGACGGGTCCTCCTCGGGACTCCCGAGCCGGAGCGCCGCCTCTCTCGCAGCGACGTGCAAAAGGTGGAGCAGCTCCGCTTCGATCCGGCGCGTTCCGCGAGGAGCGTCGGCTTCTGGTCGATCGCGGGGACGGTGGTCGTGCTGCTGTTGGGCGAGCGCTCGTGACGCGGGGGACGAAGATGACGAATGAATCGCTAGGCGTTGGCCTCTGGACCACGGGGCTCCTCGCCTCGAATCGCGTGCGTGCCATGCGCACCGCGCTCCTTCTCTTTGCCTCGGCCACGCTCTTCTGGGGCTCGAAGGCCGCGGCCCAAGGGAACCAGGTGATCGAGCTCCACCTCGGAGCCTTCGGCATCAATCAGCTGATTTCGCTCAACCCCTCCCTGGTGTATCGCCCGATCGATGATGTGGGCGTCAGACCCGGCGGCGACGCCTGGGGGATGGGTGGGGCGCACTTGGCTCGCGCCACCGGCGCCGGCGCGATCGCGTGGAATCCCGCCGGGCTCAGCGCGGCCGACGCGACCGAGCTCTACGCCGATGGCTACTCGGTCACCTCGAGCGGCGAGGCGAGCGGATATCCGACCGCGCTCGAAATTCCGGGATCGGGCTCCATCTTCTCCACCTCGTATCGGCAGAACCTGAAGGGCGGGATGAAGCCGGGAATGCTCGCCGCGGCCGCGCCGCTCTGGTCGAGCGGCGAGTCGAGGCTGGTCGGCGGCTTGAGCTGGCGCCGATACTCGAACGTCTCCTATCCGGAGGAGACGGTGAACGATTTCATCTTCAGCGAGCTGGGCGGTTTCCCGGTCGTCATCTCTCTCGATCGCGCCGAGCGTGGAGCGGTCGAGGCGGTGGGGCCGAGTCTCGCGTTCCGATTCGGCAGTGCATTCTCCGTCGGGGCGAACCTGAACTACCTCACGGGGCGACTCCGTGCCTCGACCGAGCAGCGAGTCGCGGCCGGTGCGCAACTCGCGCCGGGAATCCAGCGCATCAGCACCAAGTACGAGGGCTTCGTGCCCGATCTCGGCATTCGCTTCGCGCCGGCGAACCTCGCGATGCCGATCGCCCTCGCGGCTCGTCTCTCCCCGGCCTATACCCTCAAGATCCGCGGCGGCGACTTCTATAGCCAGTCCCTTTCGGCCCCGGGGCAACCCCAGGTCTTCATCGATGGAAAGCTCGTCGGCTATGACATGAAGGTCCCGACCTCGATGGCGCTGGGCGCCGAGGTTCGGCCGTTCAATCGGCTCGCGGTCGCGGTCGATTGGAATAGCCACAAGTGGAGCGAGACCGAGGTCTCCTACCTCGACGACGCGCAGAACGCGCAGTTCGGCAAGCCGGTCCTTCCGCTGCGCGACGTTTCGAGCATCCACATCGGCGCCGAGTACATGCTGCTGCGCCGGAGCTGGGGCGACGTACCGATCCGCGGAGGCTTTCACACCGCGCCTCAGTCCTTCTCCTACCTCGACTCGACCGATGTTTCCTCGCTCGATGGGGACGCGCTCTACGAAGGCTCGAAGCAGGTCGAGGGGAATGCCTGGACGATGGGTGCTTCGCTCGTCACCGGGAACGTCTCGTTCGACCTCGCGGTGGACACCGCGAGCTACGATCTGAACAAGCTCTACTTCGATTCGCCCCGCGGATCCTTCTCCAATCCGGAAGGGATCCTGGTCGACCTCAAGCGCACCGTCCGGACACTGCGCTTCTCCACCACCTTCCGATTCGGTGGCCCGCGACAACCCTAGGGCCGACCTCCTCGCTCTACTGAAAGGCCCCGCCGGCAACCGCTCGCGGGGCCTTCGCATTGGTAATTCGATGTACAACGGCGCTTACGGAGTGGTGGTACCGCCGGAACCACTCTTACCTCGTTCTCTCCCTTGCCTTTCTGCGGGCGGGGGGTTGGGAGGCGGTTCCGAAGGTCGCTTCCCAGGCCTTCCGGCCCGCCGTCCGAAGGATGGAGCGGCGTCGCTAAGCTGCAGTCGACTAGGCGCTTGTGTGCTCTGCGCGAACTGCGCGCATCTTGGCACGGCAGCTGCCTTATCTAAACCAAACCCGGATCGCCAGCCGAGCGCGGACTGTTATCCCAACCCCGGCAGAGAAGCAATCCGAGGCGGAAGCACCGTAGCAAGGATTGCCTCCGCGTCACTGGGATCCGGGTCTCGTTCAGGGCTGCGAACCTAGAGCTGATCCGAGCCGGCACTGCCTCCCGTGCTCCTCTGCGTAGGCGGGGCACTGCTTCAACGGACCTCGGGCAAGCGGCCAAACTTGAAGGAGCGTGGATTCGAACTCAGGGGCTCAAGGGATCGGATCGAGAACTCGAGCCCGCTAGCGCTCCAGACTGTACCTCCGTGATGGACCGTGGCGGACAGGGCGAGGCCCCCATCGATCAGGCATCGATGGGGGTTTCGTTTTGCCCTTCGCGTCGAGGAGAATGGACGCTCTCGAGCGGAGGGCATGAGATGGATCCGGAAGCAAACGCGGGACCCACGGGCAAGAGGAGCCAGCTTCTCGGCGCCTGCGCGTATCTCCTGGGTCCAATCAGCGCGGCCGCGCTCCTGGGGCTGGAACGCTCCGACCGCTTCGTTCGCTACCACGCGCTTCAATCTCTGCTCGCTTCGATCGTCCTGGCTTGCGCGGGAGGCCTGCTCAATCTGCTCGGTCGCCTGCCGCTGGTGGGGTTCCTCTACGCTTACTCGCTGCGGCTCTTCCTGCTCGCGATCTTCGTGCTCTGGATTTGGGTGGTGATGCGCGCGCTCGCGGGCGGCAGGGCGCGACTGCCGTGGATCGGCGGCGCGATCGAGCGCTACCTCTACTGACGGGTATCTCGAGAACGTCTCCGGCGTGAATGGGCGGGCGATGAGTGGCGGGACCGCGCGCCGCCCGGCGTCGCGACGGCCAACAAGAAAGCCCCGACCCTAAGGTCCGGGGCTTTCTTGCGCAGCGAGAGGTCCTTCCAGCGTACCGCTCTCGCCTCCCATACCGTGGTCGTGGAGCGTCGGTTCCTTCTGCTCTCCGCGCGGGCGTAGATCGTGAAGCGCGAGGTAGGTCGGTGCGCCCGCGCGCCGGCGGTACGCTTCGATCAGCGCGCGACCGGCCTCCTCGGTCGTGTGACCGCTTCGAACCTGCTCCGCCACCCTCGCGGTCAGCCGTTGGATCAGGTCCTCCTTGTCGTAGCCGTTCAGGCCCGAGACCTCTTCGATGGTGTTGCCGCGAATCAGATTCCGGATGTGCGAGTTGCCGGCCTCATCGACGATGACGTGCGCCTCGTTCACCGTGCCGAAGAGGTTGTGGAAGTCGCCCATCACGTCCTGGTACGCGCCGACGAGGCAGACCGCGAGATAGTAGGGCCCGCCGTTCTGCGTCGGATGGAGCTCGAGTACTTCCTTGATGTCCTTCACGTCGACGAAGTTGTCGATCTTCCCGTCGGAGTCACAGGTCAGATCGATCAGCATGCCGTACTCGGACGGGAACTCGTCCAATCGATGGATCGGCAGGACGGGGAAGAGCTGACGAATGGTGAAGGAGTCGGGCACGCTCTGAAAGACCGACATGTTGGTGATGTACTTCTTCCGAAGCGCCTTCTCCAGGATCTCGAACTCGTCCGAGGTGAACTTCGTTTCCTTGGCGAAGCGGAGCGCCTTCTCGCAGATCTCCTGGAACAGCACCTCACCGTAGGCGCGCTCTTCGAGTCCGAGGTATCCGAGGTCGAAGAGCGAGAAGAGCTCCTCCCGCTGCTGGATCGCGTCGTGGAAGTACTCGCGGAAGTTCTTCACGCTGATCTCGCGCGAGATCTCGCGCATCTCGGTCAATGCCGGCGACTGCGCGCGCTGCGCCACCTCGTTCTTGGCGCCCAAGCCGAAGTCGGCGCGGTTCTCCGCGGTGGCGATCAGGACCGAGTGGTAGACGGTGAGCGCGCGGCCACTCTCCGAGACCAAGGTCGGCGTGGGGACATCCTCGTGCTCGCAGATCTCGCGCACGGTGTAGACGACGTCGTTGGCGAACTCCTGGATGGTGTAGTTCACGCTCGAATCGGACGGCGTGCGGCTTCCGTCGTAATCGACGCCGAGGCCGCCACCGACATTCAGGTACTCGATCGGCGCCTTCATCCGCCGGAACTTGGCGTAGACGCGCGAGGCTTCCTTGACCGCCGACTTGATCTTTCGGATGTCGGTGATCTGTGAGCCGATGTGAAAGTGAAGCATGCGAAGCGCGCCCAGCAGATTCGCCTCCCGCAGCACGCGGAAGCACTCGAGGAGCTCGAGCGTGGAGAGCCCGAACTTCGAGGTCTCGCCGCCGGATTCCTCCCACTTGCCGGAGCCCTTGCTGTAGAGCCGGCCGCGGAGCCCGATCATCGGACGCACTCCGGTCGCCTCGGCCCAGCGGACGTAGCTGTGGATCTCTCGGATCTGCTCGATCACGATGACCACCTGCTTGCCGATCTGCTGGCCCCAGAAGGCCATCTCCATGAACTCTTCGTCCTTGAAGCCGTTGCAGATGAGGAGCGAACCGGGGGCTTGATCGAGCCCCAGGCCGATGTAGAGCTCGGGCTTCGAGCCGACTTCGAGGCCGAGCTTGTACTTCGCGCCGACGCGCATCAGCTCCTCGACCACTTCGCGCCGATGGTTGAACTTGATCGGGAAGACGCCCTGATAGGTGTTGCCGTACTGGAACTCCGCGATGGCGCTGGAAAAGGCCTCGCAGAGCAGACGCACCTGTGTCTCGAGGATCTGCGGGAAGCGCAGGATGAGCGGCGGATGAAGGCGATGCCGCCGCTGCACCTCTTCCACCACCTGGTAGAGGTCGACCGCTTGCGCGCCGCGCCTCGGCTTCACCACGAGGTGCCCGAGGGCGTTCACGTCGAAGAATCCGTTCCCCCAGTTCTCGATGCCGTAGATCTGGTGGATCGGCGTCTTGAAAGTGTTCTCCATTTTCCCGTTTGTCTCCCGCTTGACTTGTCTGGTGGGTGCCGGCTGGCGCTTCGAGTGGGTGATGCCTCGCCAACTGAGCGAGGGGGAAAGGCTGCGCTTAGCGAAGCCGAACTATAGGTCGCTGATCCCGCGCGGGGCAAGCGATCCGCGCGAGCGAGAGCGTCGAGGCACGGCGCTCGTGCGCAGCGCGCCGGCTCAGAACTCGAACGAGCCGCTCCACCGCTGCGTTTGCCCGAGGTCCTGGGCCTGGTCCGTGATGCCGTAGGAAAAGCGGAGCCGCCAAGTGGAGAGGCTCGCGCCGGCGCTCCACTCCGTCTGGGTGTCAATCGCGTCCTCGCGCTGTCGAATCGAGCCGCGGAGGACAAGCGCGCGCAGGGGAGAAAGCTCGGCGCCGAAGGTCGAGGCGCGCAGCGTCAGGGAGTCCCCGATCCAGTCGGCGGTGGCTTGCGCGACCAGCGGCGTGATCGGTCGATAGGCGATCGCGATCTGCACGCGCCGCGCGAGCGGTTCATCCAACCCTCGCTCCCAGTTCACGCCGGAGCTGAAGTTTCGCGCCGCGGCGCCGACGGTCAGCGCCTTCCAGTGCCGCTTCACGCCGAGGTCGATGGAGTGACCTTGCGCCGCGAAGTCCTCCAGGTTCGACTGCGCCCAGAGGAAGCGGTAGTCGACGCCGATCAGGAATCCCGCCAGCGCGCGCGTGGCATAGCCGAGGCTCAGCTGGGTCTCGTCGTAGCGATCCGGCTCGATATCGGTCGAAAGATTGGTGACCGCGAGCCCGAGAGCGTGATCGGCCGGCGGTTTCCGGCGAACGGAGCGGATCTCGCCGTGCTCCCACTCGACCTCCTTGCCCAAGATCGGCCAAGCGAGCTGCGCGGCGGAGTGGCTCACCAAGCCGAGGCCGAAGAGATCGGCGTAGGCGAAGGCGACCTCGCGCCGATCGACCTCGAGCAGACCGGCGGGGTTGCTGCCCATCGCCTCAGCGCCCGAAGCCAGCGCGACGAGGTTGCCGCCGAGTCCCACGCTGCGCGGGCTCGGATCGATCTCGGGGAAGCCGCCATAGAGCTGACTCTCCGCTCGAGCGCTCTGCCCGACCCCGAGCGCGAGCAGCGCCGCCGAAACCGCGGCCAGGAAGCGAGCTGTATGTCCTCCTCGAGCGTGGTGCATCAGTCCCTCAGGAAGAGGCCGGCGGTTTCGCTTCGCGATCCGCCACCGTCGAGCTCGCGCCAGGTGGCGCGGAGCACGTACATCCCTTGACCTGCGCGGTTGCCCTGCGCATCCGTTCCATCCCAATCGAAGCGATACTCTCGGGCCGTCGTTTCGGCCTGCCAAACGCGAAGACACGCGCCCTCGAGATCGAACAGACGCAGCTCCAGCTCGCGTGCACCCTCGAGCCGCCGGAAGACGATCGATTGCGAGCGCCGGTATGGGCGCGGGATGGCGAAGCCGGGGCTCCTCACCTGAGTCACGAACTGGATGTTCGACTGCACGGTCGGATTGCCGGGCAGATCTTCCGATTTGACGTAGATCTTGTTCTGCCGGTCATCCGACAGCTTGAGCGTGAAGGCGAAGCGACGTGTCACCAAATCGACCGGGGATCGGAACTGGAAACCATCGTTGCGCCACACGCTCACCCTTACCCCTCCCGGCGCCGTCCCTTCGACACGGACCGAGTCGGCGGTGGTCTCGAGGGGAAGAGGATCGACTTGCGGCAAGCTGTCGGGCGGCGTGGTGTCGAGGTTCACCTGGATCGTGGCGTCCTGCGTGAGACCACATCCTCGGTCGATCGCGGTCAGCGGGATCACCAAGCCAAGACCATCGGGGCCGTGCCCATCCGGAGAGTCAGGCGAAACGAGCGGGAAAGGCACCACGAAGCTGATGAGGTGATATCTCGTGTCGAGCGAGTCGCCGAAGTTCGCCCCCGACACGATGACGTCCTGCGCCTGATCGATCGTGTAGCTCGGTTGGATGGCGCGGAAGTCGGCGGTCACGAAGAGAAGCGAGTCCCAGCTCTGCCACTTGCTCGCGATCTGGATCGTGTCACCCCGCGTGTAGGCGCTCGTCGGCGGACCGACCAGGAACACGCGGTCGATGCTCGGCGGGTGATTCGAGAGACAGACGCCGGGCGAGTTCTCGACCGTCGTGAACGTGTCCCTCACCGCCGTGATCAGGATCCGTGCGTTGCCGTCCGGGCGGTCATTCTCGAGCGGGATCGTGTGCACGATGAGGTACTCGCGCAGCCCGGTGTGAATGACCGAGACCGGGCCGTCCGAGATCTCACTGCAGTTAGCCGAGACGGTCAGGCTGTCCTGATTCCAGTGGGTCGCGATGCGCACCGTGTCGCCGTTTCGAGCCGGGACCGCTTGACCGAGGTTCGAGGGATCGATCTGCTCCCACGACTCGAGCACCGGCGCCACAACTTCGGCGCCCGCGGTCCCGAAGGCGAGGGTCGTGAGGTACACGACGAGTGCGCAGGCGGGAAGGGAGCCCAGAGCCGGAAACCTCGCGATTCGAACCTTCCGCGCCAGCATCGCGACGATGCGCCCTGCGCCGAGCGGCGAGCGTGAATTCATGCTGGAGGCGATTTCTCCTCGAATGTTTGGGGGCCAGCCGTCGCGGATCATACGGACGCGCTCGCGAGGGTGTCAAACGCTCGGGCGGAGGTGAAGTTCTTTGTCTTCCTCCGTTGGCGGTGCGGGGAGTTGCCTGCCCGCGCGCGGCTGGCTAGATTGCGGTCCATGTCGGATGACTTGGAGCAGCGTGCCCTTCGGATCGCGCAGTGGGGAAGGATCCGTTGGTGGAACGCGTGCGCTTGGTACCTCGTGACCCTCGCCGAGGGGCTCGCGCGGACCGGACACCAGTCGTTCGTCCTCGCGCCGCGAACCGCTCCGCTCCGCGATGAGGCGATCGCGCGGGGGCTCGAGGCTCCCGACCTCGGCGACCTCGGCAGCAGCGATCCACGAGTTCTCTGGCGGTCGGTGGCGCGAGTCGAGAGCTTCCTCCGCGACCAACGCATCGATGTGGTGAACATCCACTCGGGACCGGGGCACGCGGCCCTCGCCTGGATCTGCCGGCGCCTCGACATCGCGGTCGTCCGCACGCGCGGCGACATTCGTCTTCCGCGAGGGACTCCCTTCCAGCGTTGGCTCTACCGGCGCGGCACCGACCATCACATCGCGTCGGCGGAGTTCCTTCGCCGGGCGGCCTATCCCCGGTTGGGCATCGACCCCTCGGAGGTGAGCGTCCTTCGCGGCGGCATCGATCTCTCTGAGCCCGCGTCGATCGATCGCGCCGAGGCGCGACGCCGGCTTCGCGCGGAGGCGGATGTGCCGGCCGATGCCTGGGTCGTCGGGATGATCGCTCGCTTGAGCCCGGTGAAGGGGCACCTCGATCTGCTCCGCGCCGTCGCGCGGCTCGCGCGTGAGTGGCCTCGACTTCACGTGGTGCTGGCAGGGCAGGACGCGCAGCTTTCCTCGGCTGATCTTCGCGCGAAGGCGACAGAGCTCGGCATTGGCGAGCGCGTGCGTCTGGTCGGCCGAGTGGATGAGCCGCTTCGTTGGGCCGCAGGGTTCGATGCCGCGGTGATCGCTTCGACCGGCTCCGAAGCGATCTGCCGGAGCGCGTTCGAGTATCTCGCGCTCGGGTTGCCGGTGGTGGCGGCGCGGATCAACGCGGTGGAGGAGATCGTGACCGCCGAGGTGGGGCTGCCTGTGCCGCCCGGTGATTCGGAGGCGATCGCGGTGGCCCTCTCTCGGCTGCGCGATGAGCCCGGCCTGGGAGCCGCCCTCGGAGAGGCGGCACGGCGTCGCATGGAAGAGTGCTATCGCCTGGAGCGCTTCGCCGGCGACGCGGTCGGGCTCTTCCGCCAGGTGCTCGCGAGGAAGCGTGACCGGAACGCAGGCGCGCGGTGAGCGCCGATGCCCCGCGGCTCTCCGCGCTGATCATCACGCGCAACGAAATCCACAACCTCGACCGCTGCTTGAGCGCCCTCTCCTTCTGTGACGAGATCGTGGTGGTTGACGCGGAGAGCGACGACGGCACGGCCGATCGCGCGCGGCGTTACACGCCCAAGGTGTTCGTCGAACCGTGGCGCGGCTTCGCCGGACAGAAGAGCTTCGCCCTCGAACATTGCACCGGACGCTGGGTGCTCTGGATCGACGCGGACGAGGTGGTGCGGCCGGAGCTCGCGCGCGCCATTCGCTCCGCGGTCGAGCGCGACGATCCGCGATTCAGCGGCTATCGTCTTCGCAGACGCGTCAACTATCTCGGCCGGTGGATCCGCTTCGGCAGCTTCGGCAACGATTGGGTGCTTCGCCTCTTTCGTCGCGAGGGTGCGCGCTTCACCGATCATCTGGTACACGAGGAGCTCAGGATCGAAGGCGGGACCGGGAAGCTGCCGGGTCTACTCGAGCACTGGAGCTACCGTGATCTCGCGCACCACCGGGAGAAGATCGAGTCGATGGCGACGCTCTGGGCGGCGCAGGAGCACGCGCGCGGTCGACGCGTTCGTCCCTTCGAACGGGAGCTGCGCGCGCTCGGCCGATGGATCCGCCTCTATCTGCTGGAGCTCGGTTGCCTGAACGGATCGATCGGATGGACCGTCGCCTCGATGGGGGCGCTTTACGTCCGACGCAAATACGAGAAGCTCGCGGAGCTCGATCGGTCGCGTTCGCGCGGTTGAGCTCGAGCACGCTTGGAAAACGCAAAGGAGAATCGAATGTCGGAGATCCCGCCCGATCGTGTGCCTGGTCCCTCACCGGCCGACGCGCAACTCGCCCCCGCCGCGCAGCCCACGTCTGATGCGCAGGCGCCATCCACTCCACCGCCCGTGGCCGCTCCGCAGAGCGCGGAGATCACGATCGACGACTTCGCGCGGGTGGAGCTACGCGTGGCGAAGGTGCTCGAGGCAGGACCCCATCCCAACGCCGAGCGCCTGCTCAAGCTCAAGATCGATGTCGGTGGCGAGGAACGGCAGCTCATCGCCGGCATCGCGGCGCACTATCGTCCCGAAGATCTGATCGGCCGTTCGATCGTGATCGTCGCCAACCTCAAACCGGCCAAGCTCCGCGGCGAGCTCTCGCAAGGCATGCTGCTCGCGGCCGGGGACGGCGAGACCGTTTCGCTGCTCACGCCCGACAAGGCGATGGCGTCCGGCACCAAGATTCGCTGATGGACGGGATTCGCTGAAAGAGCCGTCCGTTACCGCAGCTGCTGGATCGGCGCGCCGTCTTCGACGGCGACTCGCGGCAGCGTAGGCGAGAGGCGGGCGACGATCTCGTAGGGAATCGTCTGTGCCCACGCGGCGAGCTTGTCGGCGCCGACCGACTCGCCGTCGACCGTGCCCAAGAGCACGACCTCATCTTCGATCTTCGCCTCGCCGACATCCGTCACGTCGCAGAGGAGGATGTTCATGCAGACGCGCCCGAGGACCGGCGCGCGGCGGCCATGCACGAGCACGTGTGCGAGGCCGGAGAGGCCGCGGTCATAGCCGTCGGAATAGCCGATCGGAAGTACCGCGAGGCGTGTGCGGTGTCCGGTGCGGTAGGAAAGGCCATAGCCGACATACTCGCCTGCTTCGACCCACTTGAGCTCGGTGATGCGCGCCTTCCAGCTCAAGACCGGCCTTAGCTCCAAGCGTTCGCCGCTCCGCGCGCGCGTCGAGGCGAGGGTTTCGCGCGAGGGCCAGAGGCCGTAGCCGCCGATGCCGAGCCGCACCATCTCGAAGGTCGTCTCGGGCAGCGTGAGAGCGGCCGCGGTGCATGCGGTGTGACGGACAACCTGGTTGAATCCTCGCGCGCGCACCTCGTCCGCGATCACACGAAAGCGCGCGAGCTGAGTCTGCGCATAGCCGTGGTCGGTCGTGTCCTCGATGTTGGCGAAGTGGGTCGAGAGCCCCTCGAGCCGCACGCCGCGCGCGCCCTTCAGCAGCGCGAGCAACTCGGGCAGATCTTCCGGATCGGCGCCTTGACGATGCGTTCCGGTTTCGACCTTCAGGTGACATGGGATCGACGCGCCGCGTGCCTGACCGAGCTCGTCGAGCAGGCGAACGGTCCCTGAGTCGAAGACCGTGACGTCGAGCGACAGGCGGACCACGGCCTCGAGCTCTCGCCGCGCGATGCCGCCCATCACGAGCAGGCGGCCTTGCCATCCCGCCTGGCGGACCTGCTCGGCTTCGCCGATCGCGTGCACACCGAAGGCGTCGACCGACGACGCGGCGGCCCGCACGATCGGCTCGAGGCCATGTCCGTAGGCGTTGGCCTTGACCACGAAGAGGAGCTGCGTCGAGGGCGTGAGCAGTGAGCGGAAGGCGGCGAGATTGTGCCGAAGCGCCGCGAGATCGAGCTCGATCCAGCTCAGCCAGTTGAGGCGGGGATCCATGGCCGGACTCTAGCATGGCGGAAGGGCTCGCGGTCGAGCGGCCCAGCGGCTAGCGTGGTACTCGACACTTGGTCCTCGGAGGATTCGCATGCCCGAGAAGAACGTGATCGTGTTGGGCGCGAGCGACGATCGCTCGCGCTTCGCGAACAAGGCGGTTCGCGCTTACCTAGAGGCCGGCTACCAGGTCTTCGCCGTTCACCCGACCGCGACGCGCTGCGAAGGGCTCGTCGTCTATCCCAACCTCGCGGACGTTCCGGAGAAGGCCGAGCTCCTGCTGCTCTACGTACGGCCCGAGGTCGGGATCAGGTTGATCGATGACGCGCCGAAGGCCGGCGTGCGGCGCGTCTTCCTCAATCCGGGAACGGAGAGTGAGGCGCTGGTCGCTCGCGTTGAGTCGCTGGGGATGGAGGCGATCGAAGCGTGCGCCATCGTCGCATTGGGCCGAAGTCCTTCGGAGTTCCCCGCGTGAGGCGCACGCTCGCCCTTCTCTTGCTTGGCCTCTCTGGATGCGCGCGGCTGCCGGCGCCCTTGCCCTCGGCCACGCCGGAGCAGCTGCCGGACGCGTGGCTGGCTCCGCTTCGCGAACGACCCTGTCCCGAAACGTTGAAGGCGAACCTCCGATGTCGCGTGGTGGGGAAGGACGCGTCACCGGTCACGGTCGATGGAACGCTGCTCCTGCTCGGTCCCGACACGCTGCAGGTGAACGGAAGCTACGGTCCCTTCCGGCCGCTCTTCGCGCTGGCAGCGGATCGGGATTCGGCCGAGCTCCTCGTCCATGAGCAGCGGAGATTCTGGACCGTGCCGCGTTCCTCGATCGATTGGGCGCTGTTCAACCCGGCGGCCTTGGCGCGTGCGCTCGCGTGGTCGATCTGTCCCGCGGATCTCTTGGCGCGGTTCCAGCCTCGCGACAAAGGACGCATGGAGCAGGGCCTGTGGAGGGTGAGTGGTCGCGCGACCGATCTCCCCTACGAGGTGCGCCTCGGCATCAACCCCGAGCATGCGATGCTCGAGGAGATCCGCTTCCTCGATGGAGACGAGGAGATCTTGGGCGCGCGTCTGCTCGATCCGACTCGCGCAGGCACGCACTGGATGCCGAGTCGCGTCGAGCTCCGCACCGGGCGCGATGGACCGGCACTTCAGATCGAGATCCTTCGACCGCGCAGCGCCGATCGAGGGCGTGATCATCTCTCGGCGCGCATTCGTCCGCCTGGCTGGATCGCCGTGGGCATGGAAGGAATGCCGCTCGACCTACCTCCACCGGGAAAGCGGTTGCCGGGCTCCCCTTGATTTGTTAGCGTCCGCGCGTCTTGCTCCTCGCACTGCCCTGTAAATCGTGGGGCAGGCCGGGGGCTTTTTGTGTTCGCGAGCAGTGTATTCGCGAGGTGGGAGATGGTCCGGTGAACATCGCGGTGCTGATCAAGCAGGTCCCGAGCTCCGAGGCGCGCATCAAGATCGCCGCCGACGGGCGCTCGATCGAGCCGGGCGACGTGGAGTACGTGATCAATCCCTACGACGAGTACGCGGTCGAGGCCGCGCTCCAGCTGAAGGAGAAGTTCGGCGGCGAGGTCGTGGTGGTGGCGATGGGGCCGGCTCGGGTCGAGGACGCGATCCGCACTTGCTTGGCGCTCGGCGCCGATCGAGGCGTGGTTCTGAAGGACGAGGCCTTGCTCGGTGGCGACGCGCTCTCGACCGCGCGGGTGCTCTCGGCCGCGGTACGCAAGCTCGGCTCCGATCTCGTGCTCTGCGGCAAGCTCTCGATCGACGAGGAGAATTCTGCGGTCGGCGTCGAGGTGGCGGAGCTTCTCTCCTGGCCGCACGTGTCGGTCGTGACCTCCGCCGAGTGGATCGACGACAAGCACGTCAAGGTCTCCCGCGAGATCGAAGCCGCGAGCGAGGAGATCGAGGTCGAGCTCCCCGCGGTCCTCACCGCGAACAAGGGGCTGAACGAGCCGCGCTATCCCTCGCTCAAGGGCATCATGGCAGCGAAGAAGAAGCCGATGGAGGCGTGGGATCTTGCCGCGCTCGGTATCGAGGCCGCGCTCGTCGGCGTCGGTGCGTCGCGCGTGAAGGTCAGCGCGCTCGAGCCGCCGAGCCCGCGCGCGGCGGGACAGGTCTGGTCGGGTGATCCGCACGAAGTGGTTTCAAAGCTGATCAATGCGCTCAAGAACGAGCGCAAGCTGATCTAGCCGGAGGTCGAGCAAGCATGGCAGCGATTCTGGTCTTTGCCGAGCAGCGGGAGGGGAAGCTCAGGCGTTCCTCGCTGGAGTGCCTCGCCCTCGCGCGCGCGTTGGGCGGGTCGCCTGAGGCGATCTTGCTGGGCGACGGTGTCGCGATCCTCGCGTCGGAGCTCGGTCGCCATGGCGCGGCGGTCGTCCACCTGACGGAAGATGCGTCGCTCGCCTATCCCCAGTCGGAGGCATACCTCGAGCAGCTGGCGGAGCAGTGCAAGCGCTCCACGCCGGAGCTCGTGCTCTTTCCCGCGACCGCTATGGGCCGTGATCTCGCTCCTCGACTCGCCGCGCGGCTCGGCGCCGCCCTGGCCCCCGAGTGCCTTGCGTTTGAACGGAGCGGCAGTGGGTTCACTGCCCGGAAGTCGATGTTCGGAGGAAAGGCCTTCGCCACCCTCGCCATCGCGGGCGGAGGTCCGATCGTGGCCACGATCAAGCCGGGCGCGGTCACCTCGTCCGAGGCTCCCGCCGCCGGTGTCGTCGATGCCTTGCCGCTTCAGCCGGTGAAGCTTCGCGCGCGCATTACCGCGGTGAAGCATGGCGGAGGTGACCACATCGATCTCGCGGAAGCCGACGCGGTGGTGTCGGGTGGACGCGGGCTCAAAGGCCCCGAGCACTTTCATCTCGTCGAGGAGCTGGCGGCATCGCTCGGCGCGGCGGTCGGCGCATCGCGAGCCATCGTCGACGCGGGCTGGGTGCCGCATCACATCCAGGTCGGCCAGACGGGCGTGACGGTCAACCCGAAGCTTTACATCGCATGCGGCATCAGCGGCGCGATCCAACACCTCGCGGGGATGCGCAGCTCGGGCTGCATCGTCGCCATCAACAAGGACGCCGACGCGCCGATCTTCAAGACGGCCGACTACGGGCTGGTCGGCGACGTCTTCGAGCTCTTGCCGCTCCTCACCGCCGAGGTCAAGAAGGTGAAGGAGGCGTCCTGAGCGCGGTGACCGACCGCGGCCAGCTTCCGCCGCGACCGGCGGCGGACTCGCGCGTCGAAATGGTGGAGCTGGTGCTTCCGAACGACGCCAACACGCTGGGGAACATCCTCGGCGGAAAGGTCATGCATCTGGTCGACATCGCGGCCGCGATCGCGGCGCATCGGCACTGTCGGAAGCAGGTCGTCACCGCCTCGATGGATCGAATCGACTTTCTTCATCCGGTCAAGGTCGGCGAGCTGATCATCTTGAAGTCATCGGTCAATTACGTTTCGCGAACCAGCATGGAAGTCGGGGTGAAGGTGCTCTCGGAGAACCTTCGCACCGGAGAGCAGCGACAGACCGCGTCGGCTTACTCGACCTTCGTCGCGCTCGGCGATGACGGCAAGCCGGCCACGGTGCCCGGTTTGATTCTCGACACCGACGAGGATCGTCGGCGCTTCAGCGAAGGCGAGGCGCGACGACAGATTCGGCTCGAGGAGATCCGCCGTCGGCGGGATCGGAAGATCGGATAGTAGACGATGGGCAACCAACGTCCGTAGCGGCACGGGCGCGGGAGGGAGGCTCGATTTGAAGTTTCGGCTGTCTCGCAGTGAACCGCTCAGGTCCTTGAAGCAGAACTTGCCCCGCTATGAAGAGCTGGGGATGAACGTGGAGATCCGCCTCACCGACGCGGATTTCAACCGCGAGGTTGCGGTGAAGGATCTGGAGGAGCTCGAGCGAGAGATGCGCGGCAAGAAGATCAGCGCCTTCTGCCACCTTCCGTTCCATGGGCTCAATCTTTCGTGCCCCGACTCGCGTGTGATGGAGTACTCGCGCGACGTGATCAAGGAGGGACTCGAGATCGGGACCATCCTCGGTTGCAAGGTCGCGATCCTCCACTCCGGCTTCTCTTCGCAGATTCGGCCGCGCCAGGTCGAGCAGTGGAAGGAGCGCTTCATCGAGAGTATGAAGGAGCTGGTGACCACGGCTGAGGACGAGGAGGTCGTGCTCGCGATCGAGAACGCCTACGAGCCGGACGCCAACCTGATGCTCGAGGTACTGCAAGCGGTCGACAGCCCGTGGCTCCGCTTCTGCATCGACCTGGGCCACGCCGCCTGCTACTCGCGCATGGCGCCCGAGGAGTGGGTCCAGACCTTCAAGGACCACATCATCTCGCTCGACTTCCACGACAACGAAGGGCTCGAAGACGACCACGTCGCCTGCGGCAAGGGCGTGGTCGGATACGACGTGGTCTACGACGCGCTCAAGGATCTCGAGGGGACGGCCAACATCACGCTCGAGGTAACCGACGCCGATCTCGACGAGTCGCTCGAGCATCTGGCTTCGGTCGGCTTCACCTTCGAAAAGGGAGAGATGCCCGAGTCGGAGATCCTGCCCTCGCCCAACGGCGGCTAGCTCGCGAACGACGAAGTGCACGCGGACGACACACGCGCGGACGACAAGCGAAAGGCCCCGGAGCCCAACCGAGCTTCGGGGCCTTTGCGTTGTATGCCTTGTCTACGAGCCGTTGCGAAGCTTGAGCGGCTTGCCCGCGAGGTCGCCCGGCAAGGGCGCTCCGAACAGATCGAGCAGCGTCGGCGCCATGTCTTCGATCCCAGGAAGGCTCGAGAGCTCGAGCGGCCGGTTCGAGAAGAGAATGCCCGGCACGAGCGCGGGATCGAGCGAACAGTGATCGCCGCTCCACTTCGACTTGTGATCGTCGAAGAGCGCCTTCGGGACGCCGCCGAGCGACGTCTGCCAGGAAACGCGATACCCGTAGGCGTTCGCGGCGCGGAGGTCGGGCATCAGGTTCGGGTCGTATGACTGGTACATCTCGTCCCGCGAGTAAACCTTGCTCACCGGATTGAGCCCGGTCGTCGTGTCGACGAACGCCTCGAGCTCGCGGCTCAAGCTCGCGCAAACCTCGCGGTACTCTTCGCCGGGGGAGACGATCCCCTCCTTCTCGCGGCCCAGGAGATTGATGTAGATCGCGCCGAGGCCGAGCGCATAGGCCTTGGTCCTCGACCAGTCGACGTTCTGCCAGAACTGCCCTTCGACGAAGAGGTCGTCCAGGGTCATCATTTTGGAGTCGCCTTGACCCTTGAGCGACATGAAGCCGTTCCGCACCAGCCACGTATTCATGTTGAAGCTCCGCCGCCAGGTCGCGAAGCCGTGATCGGAGCAGACCAGGAGCACGCCGTCGGCCGGAAGCTTCTCGAGCGCATGACCGACGATCTTGTCCATGCGCTCGTAACAGGTCAGGAGGTAGGTGCTCCACTCGCCCGCGAGCTTCGGGTCGTAGGCGGGGTTCTCGACGTCTTGAAAGCGCCAGAACATGTGCGCCACGCGGTCGGTGAAGTAGAAGACCTGGGTGAAGAGCTGATCCTGGGGGTCGGCCACGAACTGATCGAGGATCGCCTCGAACTTCGAGGTCACGAAGTCGACGTCCTCGGCGAAGCGCTTCTCGTCCAGTACCTCTTCATCGAGGGCCCAGGTGTCGGGCCCCCAACCGAGCGTCGGCCAGTCGCTCCCGATCCGATCGTGGATCTCCTTGGCGAAGCTCGGCGGATAGGTCACCGGCACGATCGGGTGCATTGGGTCGATGTTGATCGGCGAGAGATAGAGGCGGAAGCGCGGGCCCAGCTCGAGCAGATGAAAGCGCGCGATGCCGTGCACGGTGACGAGCTTTCGGATCTTGAACTCGATGCCGACGAAGTCGCTCCACTCGCCTTCCTTGATCGTCACATGCTGGTCGTCGTAGTGAAGCGTGACCTGCTGGTGATCCCAATCGAGGTCGACCTTGAGCGGCAGCAGGATCTCCGGCGGATTGTCGAAGAGCTTGTTGAAGGGACCATAGATGATCGTCTCGACCGACTTGTCGCCGGGCTCGACGTCGAGGGTGACGTACTTGCCGCCCTTCTCGGTGTCGCCGCCGCTCGCGGGGAAGGGCTCCGACGTGTAGTAAGTGTAGGTGCCGAAGGTGCCGCGGATGTCCGGCACGCCGAGCCCGGAGAGCAATCGACCGCCGGGATTCTCGTCCGGCGGGAAGGTCTGCGGCACACGCACGATGGTGGAGTGGACGCCGTGCTTCGCCAGGAGTTGCCAGAAGGTCGCGCCCTTCCGGTTATTGATCGCGATCGGCCGCTTCATCGGAACATTCTCCCGCACGAACGGGGTCACCAGGAAGTACGCGCCGCCTCCCAGCACCAGCGCCGCGATCAGTGCGGGTGTCCAACGTCGAGCGAGTAGGCGGACGAGCAGCAGTCCGACGAGGAAGGCCACCAGCGTCGCGCCGATTCCGAGATAGAGCGGGTTCTTCGTGCCGAAGAGGAACGGCTCGGTGGCCGGGGTCATCATGGCGAAGTCGGGGATGTAGGTCGCGAGGTCGCGCTTCAGAAAGTCGAAGATCTCGGTCTTGCCCGGATCGTATCCGGTGGCGAAGGTGGACCACGAAACGGGGGTCTGCGGCGGGTTGGTCGGCCGGAGCGGGCTGAAGGTGCCGGACTCGCGGAGTCGAGCGAGGTTGGGGAGCTTCCCTTCGTTCATCCACTGCTCGACCAAGTGCGCATCGGCTCCGTCGAAACCGAGCACCACCACCTTGGACGGCGGCTTCGCCTCGGCCTGACCCAAGAACAAGTGGGTCGTGCACAAGAGCGTGAGGATGGCGATCAGGAACGGACGGAGGCCCAGGCGCATGCACACTCCTCTCGAATGCGGACGTCGACGAATGAGGCCGTTACGGACGCCGCGCGATGCAGAGAAGCGGATGTCCCGACCGAAGCGCGGAGTCTAACATGGGCGCCGTGCGACCCAAACGCTTCGCCCCCTTCGCCCGCGTCGGTGAGTCGGCCCTCGGGTCCGGAAGACGCGGTCGCTACCTCGGAATCCTTGCGCTGCTCCTCTTGGCGCTCCTCGTGGCCGGCAATCTGACCGGCTTTCTCCTCTATCGGTCGGTTCGCCGCGAGATCGATTCGGAATTGGGAGAGCGCTTGATCTCGATCGCGACCACCGCGGCGCAGGCGATCGGCAGCCATCGGTTCGAAGGTCTCACCGCCGGGGCGGCGAGCGCGGGCGATCTGCGAGCGGTGCAGACGGAGCTCGAGGCGATCGCGCTGGCCAACGACCTCGACAACATCGTGCTGCTGGATCACGAAGCGAGGAGCCTGGTCGATCTTCGCGGCGGCGCGCCGAGGGGAGCGCCGCATCCGCTGCAGGATCTCGATCCGGCGCTCGACGCGACGTTGGTCTCGGGCCTCGCGCAGAGCAACGAGCTCGTCCCGGTCGAAGGGATGCCGGGGCAGTTCCTGAAGGCAGGGTATGCGGCTTTCGAGAGCGACTCCGGCCGTGTGCTCGGGGTGATCGCGGTCGAGGGGGGCTCGACCTTCTTTCGCGCCTTGACCACCCTTCGCGTGCGACTGATCTGGGCCGCGAGCCTCGGCACCCTCGCGGTGCTGGTGCTCGGGGTGATGTTCTTCCGCATCCTCTACTCCTTCGTCAAGCTCGAGGACTCGCTTCGAAGGAGCGCGGCGCTTCTCGCCATCGGGCAGATCTCGGCCCTGGTCGCGCACGAGATCAAGAACCCGCTCGCGATCATCCGATCCCGCTCCGAGCGGGTGCGCGCGAAGATCGTGGCGGGGAAGGACACGGCCGAAGTGCTCGAGTGGTTCGAGGCGATCCCGGCCGAGGTCGATCGACTGAACCAGATCCTGACCAACTACCTCTCGCTCGCTTCGCCCGATCAGTTGGGTCAGGGAGAGTGCGAGCCGGCGCGGGTGATCGAGGAGACGCTTTCGTTGCTCGAGTCGGAGCTGCTTCGTCGCGGGGTCAAGATCGAGCGTCGGTACGTGAACGACGGAACGGTCTCGGCGCCGATCGGAGCGCGGTCGCTCAAGCAGGTGCTCTTGAACCTCATCCTGAACGCGGCCGAGTCGATGGAGAGCGGCGGCACGATCCGCATCGAGCTCGAGCGAAGGGCGCACGAGGTCGAGCTCGCGATCGAGGACGAGGGGAGCGGAATGAGCGACGACGTGCGGCGGCGCGCGCTCGAGCCCTTCTTCACCACGAAGGCGACCGGTTCGGGTCTCGGGCTTACCCTGGTCGCATCCCTCATCGCCGCGCGAGGCGGCGAGCTCAGAATTCAGTCGATCGCACCGCGCGGAACCCGAATGCGTGTCATTCTGCCGCTCGAGACGAGAAGGACGGAGGAGGTCGTGGCATGAGAGCCGACGCGGAGCGCTTTCGCGCGCTGGTGGTGGACGATGAGCCGGAGATCGTGCGCGATCTGGTCGACCTCCTGACGGATGAGTCGATCGAGGCGATCGGCGCCGGCGGCGGCGAGGAGGCGCTCAAGCGCATCGAATCGGAACGGTTCGATCTGGTCATCACCGATCTGCGGATGCCGCCGCCCGACGGCTTCGCCCTCCTCCAGCGGGTACACGAGCGGAGTCCCGAGCTTCCCGTGCTGATTCTGACCGCGCATGCCGACAGCACGATGGCGAAGCGGGCGATCGAGGCGGGGGCCTTCGACTACGTCACCAAGCCATGGAACACCTTCGAGCTCCTGCTCCGTATTCGTCGGGTGCGCGAGCGGTGGGATCTCCTCGCGCAGCGGAACCGGCTCGAACGTTGGGTGACCCATCTGCTCGGCGAGGGCGACGCGTCGGGCTCGCTCGACGACATGGTGGCGAAGAGCCGCGCGCTGCTCGAGGTCTTCGATCTGGCGAAGCGCGTCGCTCGCTCCGATGCCACCGTCCTGCTTCGTGGCGAGAGCGGAACGGGAAAGACGGCGCTCGCCCGCGTGATCCATCGCTTGAGCCCTCGGGGCGCCGCTCCCTTCGTCAAGATCAACTGCGGGGCGATCCCGGAGGCACTGCTCGAGAGCGAGCTCTTCGGCCACGAGCGCGGCGCGTTCAGCGGCGCGGTGCGCGAGAAGCCTGGCCTCTTCGAGGTGGCTGAGGGGGGCTCGCTCCTGCTCGACGAGGTGGGGGACCTGCCGCTTCCTCTTCAGGTCAAGGTCCTGACCGTGATCGAGGAGAAGA
>CAZZAH010000012.1:0-24410 GCA_964652115.1 uncultured bacterium
AGTCCGGCGTGACGGGGGCCGAGGCCCCGAGCCACGGGGCCGCAGAGGTCGCGTCGACGGCGGTCCGGGCCCAAGTCAAGGCGGCCAGGGGTATTCGCAGGGCAACTACGGCCAGGGCTCGCAGGGGCAGGGTCATTCAGGGCAGGGTCACTACGGACAGGCTCAGTACGGGGTGGGTCAGCAGGGCCAGGGTCAGTATGGGCAAGGCCAGTATGGGCAGGGTCAGCAGGGCGGCCAGCGCGATCGCCAGCCGGCGCGCGGGCCAGCTCGGCGCAATGATCGGCGCGGCGGCCCAATCTACCTCTCGCCCGAGGATCGTCGCGCGCGCATCGATGAGCGGCGCCAGCGCGGGCCGGTACCTCGCGATCCGGGCATGCGCCGCGTGCAGCGAGGGCCGTCGAATGATCCGAGGCGGCGCCAACGCGCTCTCCTCGACAGCCTCCGCACGATGCAGCGAGGCACGAGCGTCGATCCCTACCAGCGCTTGATCCTGGAGACCACGCCGACCGAGTACTCGACGCGCGTGTTCGACCTCGTCGCTCCGATCGGACGCGGACAGCGCGTGCTGATCACCTCGCCCCCTAAGGCCGGCAAGACGATGTTGCTCGAGGCAGTGGCGAAGGCGGTCACGATCAACCACCCGGAGATCGAGGTCATCTGCCTTCTGGTCGATGAGCGCCCCGAAGAGGTCACCTACTTCCGCCGCTCGGTCGGCTGTGAGGTGATCGCGAGCTCCAATGACATGATGCCCGAGGACCACGTCCGTCTGACCGAGGAGACGGTGATCCGCGTGGCGGAGCGCGTGCTTCAGGGACGTGACGTGATGCTTCTGCTTGATTCGATCACGCGGCTCGCGCGGGCGTACAACGTCTTCTCCGACGGCTCCGGTCGCACGATGTCGGGCGGGCTCGACGCGTCGACCATGTATGGACCGCGGCGCATCTTCGGAGCGGCGCGAAAGATCGAAGGGGGCGGCAGCCTCACCATCTTGGGCACCGCGCTGGTCGACACCGGCTCGCGGATGGACGAGGTGATCTTCCAGGAGTTCAAGGGGACGGGAAACACCGAGGTGGTGCTCAACCGAAACCTCGCGAACAAGCGCATCTTCCCCGCGATCGACATCCCGCAGAGCGGAAGCCGGAAGGAAGAGAAGCTGCTTCAGCCGGACGAGCTTCGGCGCATGACGATCCTCCGGCGTTTCATGGTCGAGCGGAAGGCGGAGGAGGCGATGACCGGCCTGATCAAGATGATGGAGCGCTATCCGACGAACGCGGAGTTGCTGAAGGCTCTCGGCTAGGCGATCAGGCGGCGCGAGGAAGGGGCGCAGAGCCCGAGTCGTCGCGATCGAAGCGCGATCCGCCGGCGCCGCCGCTCTTCCAGATCTGTACCGAGTCGATCGAGATGACCATCCGTTCGAGCACCGGGTCCTCGGCTTCGACTTCTTGTGCGCTCGAGGGCAGTTCGGTCGATGGGATCAACGGAGCCTCGGCCTTCGCACCACTCTCGACCGCGAGTGCCGCCGCCTCAACTTCCTGACACTGCTCGCCGGCCGGGTTCGACGGCGCGAGCGTGGAGAGGTCCCCGACCGCGCAGGCGAGGCGGCACTGCGCCCCCGGCTCGATCACGACGAGCTGCGCGCGAAGCGATCCTTCCACCTTGGCGCGACGTTGGATCAGCACGGTGCCGTCCGAGTGCAACTGCCCCTCGACCTTCCCTTGCACGAGCACGTGCCGCCCCTTGAGCCCGCCTGACACGCGTCCGGTGCGGCTCACGACGACGTCACCCTCGGCCCAGAGCGTCCCCTCGAAGGTGCCGTGGATCTCGACCGCGCCGTGCCGAAGGATCGGAAAGAGGCGCGGCGGAACGGGAGGAGGGGGCGTTTTCTGCGTTCGCTTCCACATCTGCTCGTGGGATCGGCTTCCGGACGCGATGCCTTGAGCGCGAGCACACGGCGCCACGCGAAAGCTTCAGCGCGTCGACAGCGCGCCGGCCCCAAGGCCCGCGAGGTCGTAGATCCGAATGGTCGAGGGCCGAAGCCAATCGGTGCCGCGCCCTCGCTCCCAGGTCGCGCTCAGGCTTCGCTCCGGGCTCTCGTAGCTGAAGGTGGCGGTCCCGCCGGCGGGATGCGGCAGCTCCGCGACCAACGGCAGTCGATCGCGGAGCTTGCGGTAGATCGCTCCCTGCCCGCCGGTCCAGACCTGGTTGTCGACCACGAGATAGCGGTAGCCATCGCGCGCGAGCGATTCGAGCTGCTCCTGATTCGACGGGATGCCGAGCGCGTCGACCCCTTCGATGCGAAGCACGAAGGCCTGCGAGGCGAGGCAGCGACTGTCGCCTCTCGCCTTGAGCCATGCCGCGGCGTCGCCATATCCGGAGTGCAGCACGTATACCGCGGGAGCCATCGCGAGCTGCGCGACGATCACCAGCACGACGAGGGCGGCGGTACGTCCCGGCCGCGCAAAGCGAGTGAGCCCGAGCCCACCGAGGATCGCCCACGGTCCGAGCGCGATCGATAGGCAACGAGGAAACCCGCAGGCGGAGAAGAGCAGCAGGAGCGGCGGAGCAACCGAGAGCCAAAGTGCGCGGCCCTCCGAACGGCCACCTCCCGCACGCAACCGCTGCCACGCCTCCCACGCGCCGGCGCCGAGCGCCGCCAGCATCAGCGGTCCCCCGAAGCGCAGCGCGAAGAAGGGAAAGCGCAGCGGGTCGCGGAGCCCGGTCGCCCAACCTTGCTCGCTGAACTTCCGGATGTTCCAGACCAGATCCTCGAAGTAGGTGCGTGAACGCGTGGCCTCGAAGAGTCGCGGACCGAGCAACCACGCGCCATAGACGAAGTCGGTCAGGAGAAGCGGCAGCACGAAGCCGAGCGCGAAGAGGAAGAGGCGAAGCGCGAAGCTCCGCGCGCTCCTCGACTCGGGCCGGCGAAGCTCGATCAGCTCGAGCCCGACGTAGTAGGTCGGCAGGAGCACGAGCCAGCGGTAGTTCGCTTGAAAGGCGAGCGAGGCAACAAGGCCGACAAGGAGGGCTCGCCCTCCGCGCGGCCTTCCCTCTCTGGTCGCGATCCAGATCGCGAGGAGCGCCAAGAAGGTCGAGTCGGCCTCGGGCAACGCGAGACGACCATAGAGCACCGACCATGGATTGGTGGCGAGGATCAAGGCCGCGAAGAGACCCGCCTGACGCCCGAAGAACCGCCGTCCGAGCGCGAAGGAAAGCGCCACGGTGCCGATCGAGAAGAGCGCCATCGCGAAGCCGCCGCTCCACGGTCGATCGCCCACCACGCTCTGCGCCACCGCGAGAATCGCGGCGTGGAGCGGCTTTCCATGCACGAGCGGCAAGCCCTCCACCTCGATCGAGCGATGCAGGTGATCGTGCAGGATCGCGGTGCGAAGGAAGCGCGCCTCCATCAGGTGCACGCCCTCGTCGTAATGAACGAGGCCCTGGCTTGGCAGGAACGCGAGCCGGAGTACGGCGGCGAGCAGCAGGATGGCAAAGAGCCATCCCATGTCCGATGAATGATTGCGCGTGATCACTGCCCCCCCGTGAAACGCCGGGGGGACGCTACCAAATCACGCCGCGCAGGTCTCGCTCTCCCGCGTTATCAGCTTTCCCGCGCTATCGACCGTTGACGAGCCAATCGGTGGCCGCGCGCCCCGCCTGCGTGACCGTCGCTTGGTCGAAGTACCACGGATGAAACCCGAACCAGACCACGCGGCCTTGCGCGGTGCCGTTGGTCGTGTCGGCTCGCGTCGAGTGATAACGCTGCCCGATGATCGCGCCCGCGACCGGCGAGGAGAGCGTGTCGGGACCGTGATCCACCACCGAGTAAAAGTGGTCGTAGGTCTCGGCGGTGTAGAGCGAGTCGAGGCCGAAGTCGACCTGCGTGGTGCCGTTCTCGCCCAGGATCCCTTCCCAGCTCGTGAGGCCGCCGCGGTAGTGGCACTCGGTCGAGTCCTCCTGACAATCGATCAGGTCGTCCTTCGACCACTTGGTCGGATCGAGGACGAGATCGGGATAGGCGACATCGAGCGACCGCGCGGCCACGAGGCCGGAGGCGGCGCGAATCTCCGAGGTCGCCGTGCTCGGCACGCCGACGATCGTGCTCCGCACGTGGAGGTAGCGCCAGAGGAAGGAGCTCGTCTCGAAGCCCGGGATCGCGGGCTCTCCCTGCGGATTGTCGGGCGGGAGCTTCGGATAAACGAAGCTTCCGGTCTGCGCGCCGGTCAACGTGCCGGCCACGCTCCCGCCGAAGATGAAGAGGCGTCCGCCCGCGAGCACGTACTGGCTGAGCGCGCCACCGAGCCGCTCCACGCCGTGTAGCCCGGTCCGCTGCGTGTTCTGCCCGAGGTTCTCCGACCAGAACAGATGTTGGTAGCGCGAGAGCGTTTCGATCGAGAGGTCGTTCGGCATCGGCGCCCTGTCCTCGTTCCCCTCGGTGCCGAAAAGCGAGTAGTCCTCAACCGTGCCGAGCTCGCTCGCATGCGCGAGGAGCGAGCCTCGGAGGTAGCTGTCGGTCTCTTGGTCTGACGGCGTGCGGCCGAAGCGCGCATCGTCGACCAGGAGCGCGAATTGATCGAAGGTGAAGACCGCGACATGGATTCGGATGTGACCGACGCGGTACTGCGCGGAATCGAGGGCGCAGCGCGCGGCGACCCAGAATTCGTGATCCTGCTCTCCGTCTTCCGGCGCGAAGGAAATGAGAACGCCGGCGGGAGAGGCCGCCGCCCAGTCGGTCCATCCGCCGACGCCGTTCGGATCGGTGTTGAGGCTGTCCTCCGGCGAGGTCAGGTCGAGGGCGTACCTGAACTCGGCGCTTCGATCGCCGCACGACCCGCAATCGAACGCGAACCGGAAAAGCAGCGGGTGCCCCGCGGCGGCGCTCACGCGAGCATCGTCATTCTTGGGGAAGCGGAAGGTGCCGAAGGTCGGTTCGGTCACGACCAGGAACGGATCCTGATCCTGCGAGAGGCCGACGTAGGAGACGAAGTTCTGCCCGCGAATCAAGCGGGGCTCGGTCGCTCCCCCTTCATCGACGCCGCGCACCGCGAAGGCATAGTTCACGCCGGGCGCAATCCCGTGCACGGCGACGGAACGTTGTCCGGTCGCCACGCGAATCCACGCCTCGGGCTGGGGCGCGCTTGCTTCAAGCAGAAGATTCCGCGCGTCGGTGAGCGAGTCGATCACCGCTTCGTCGTCGTCGAGAGAGATCCCGATCCGCACCGCCTTGTACTCCCAGTAGCGCGGCATGTGATCGAGGCGCGAGGAGTCCAGGTCCTCTCCTACCCACTCGAAGTTGACGGTGCGACAGAGGTGGAGCGGTGTGCCGTTCCCGGGATCGGGTGAGGTGATCCGCGTGCTCGGCGCGATGTTCCTCGCGTTGAAGATCCGCGAGTCGGGCCGCGAGACGGCGCCCTGATCATCGATCGCGCGAACGTAGAAGGAGTGCCAGCGGGTGAAGACGTCCGGGTTGCCGGGGTCCACCTGATCGGCGCGGAAGGTTCTGAGCGCGGAGGTGGCGGTGGTGTCGTGCCAGGCGGCATTGGACGTGTCGTCGATCGCGTACTGGTAGCGCGTGATCACGCCGTCGTCGTCGGTGCCGCGCCACTCGAAGCGAACGCGGTAGCTGGTCGCGGCGGAGTCGGCCACCCCGGCGATGAGCTGCACGTTCGGCCGATGGTTCGGCGTCGGCTTGGTGTTCTTGTCGCTCGAGCAGGCGACCAATCCGAGCAGGAGCAGGCACGCGAGCAGTCTATTCATCGTGGACATCTTGATCCCTCGGAAGCCAAGGCGGCGACGGCGACGCCGCCATTCTCGACCAAGAGCGGCGAATGGTGCGAGCGAAGAACGCGGGGCGAGTGGCGGCTCGTTGCCGATCGCCCCGCGATTGAGGATCAGAGAGCAGCGCCGTCGCCCTCGACGACCAGCCAATCGATCATGCGGCGTCCGAGCTCGGCGACGCCGGCCGGCTCGAAGAACCAGGGTTGGAATCCGATCCAGGCGACACGTCCCGCGCGTCCGCCCGGCGCCGAGCCGAGGGGCAGAATCCAACGCCGCACCAATGCGGCGTGATCAACCGCGGCTAAGACTTCGCGAGATTCGCCCTCCGTCGGATCGTAGTAGGTGTTCCAGGTGCGCGCCCGGTAGAGCAGCTCGGTCGGGTCGCTGCCGGACAGAGGCGCCGCCGTTCCCTCCCATCCGCTCATGCCGCCGCGAAGGTGACACTGCTGGGGCTCGGAGTCGCAGTCGAGCAGCTCCGAGGGATCCCACTTCGAAACGTCCAGCTGAAGCGAAGGCCAGCCCGCGAGGATCGGCTCCGCGCCGATGAGGCCTGAGGCCGCCCTCTGCTCCACCGGGCCCTCGGTCGGGATCGACACGATCGAGCCGCGCGCGCCGAGATCGCGGTAGAGGAAGGAATTGAGCTCGTAGCCGAAGAAGGGCACGCCGCCCTCGAGCTCGTTCGGGTCGGGCTTGGGGAAGTACGCATTGCCGTTCGACGCGCTTCCGGTCAAGGTGGTCGCGACGTCGTTGCCGAAGATGAGCAGGTGGCCGCCGCGCTCGACATAGCGCCGGAGCGCGTCCGACAGGTGCTGGTTGACGAAGAGCCCGGCTTTGCGTGTCATCGGCAACTCGTCACAGCTCCAGATGACATGCTTGTACAGGAGCATGGTGAACAGCGGAACGGCGGCGGCATCGAGGTCGCGGTCCTCGTTGCTCGAATCGGTGCCGAAGAGTTGTACATGGTCCACCTGCCCGAGCTCGTAGAGGCGCGGGAGAAACACATCGCGGAGATAGGCGTCGTGGTCCGCGTCCGACACCGCGCCATCGAGCCGCGCGTCGTCGATCACCAGCGCGAAGCGGGAAAACACGCGCCCAACCGGCGTGCCGGCGTCGATCGAGGTGCCTTCGGGCGCAGCGTTCAAGCTCGCGGGTGTGAGCGGTGTGCTCGATTCACGAGAGCAGGACGCGCTCAGCGCGAGTGCGAAAACGGCGGCGGAAAAGGCGGTGCGGGCAAGTCGAGGATTGCGCGGATCGATTCGCATGTGGCCTCCGGTGGTTGAGTAAGGTCGACCGAGGCAGGCGGATCGTCGACGGACCATTGGTGTCCCGCTCGAGTACCCCACTCCGCCGTTTGCCGAGCCCTTGGTTGCGCTCGGCAAGCTGCCTCGTATGTTCGCTTCACTCCTTACAACCCCGGCTGCAATGAGAGAAGCACTCCTGTTAAATGACGTCAATCGAAGCGATGCCTAACGCGAAAAAGAGTCGGATCGTCGGTCGGCGCGCGAGACGCCATAGCACCATTGTTCAACTATCTCGAACCGGTGACGAGCCAGGACGCGGCCGCGGCACCGGCTCCGGTGAGGCCTTCGCGCTCGAAGTACCACGGCTCGAAGCCAAACACCATCACGCGACCCTGCGCCAACCCGAGCGCGGTGTCGGCCGCGGTGGCTTCATAGCGATGCGCGAGGATCGCGTTCCGCGACTCCGACTCCACCCCATAGCCCTCGTTCTGCACAGGATCCCAGTACCGATCGAAGGTGGTGGCGGCGTAGAGGGAGTCGAAGCCGGCTCCGACCTCCTCCCCGTCCATTCTCTGGAAACCTTCCCAGCCACCAATGCCGCCGCGATAGAAGCAGTGCTCGGGGCCTTCGTCGCAGTTGAGCAGCTCGTCGGCCGACCACTTCTCGGGATCGAGCGCGAGGTCGGGGTAGGCGGGATCGAGCGCGCGCGCCGCGACCAGACCCGACGCCGACCTCTGCTCCGCGCTGGCCGAGGTCGAGGTCGGAATCGACACGATCGGGCCGCGGAAGTGGAGGAAACGCCAGAGGAACGAGTCGCGGTCGTAGCTCTGGCCGCTCCCGTCGTTCGGATCGAGCGGCTTTGGATAGCCAAAGTGCCCCATACGCCCGCCCGACAACTGCCCCGCGATGCCGCCGCCGATCAAGAGCAGGCGACCACCGGCGGAGAGGTAGTTCGAGAGGTGCCGTTCCATCCGCTCGGTCTTGTAGAGGCCGGTCATCTGTGTGTTCGCGCCGAGATGAATCGACCAGATCACATTCTGGTAGTGCGCGAGCGTCTCGAACGGTAGCTCGTTCGGAGTGGCGGACCGATTCTCGTCGGTGCTCGAGCCGAACATCGAGAACCGATCGACCTCGCCGCGCGCGTGGAAGCCCGCGAGCACGGTTTCTTGGAGAAACTGATCGTGCTCCGCGTCGGAGGGGCTTCGACCCAGCCGCGCGTCGTCGACCCAGAGCGCGAAGCGATCACGCGGGAAGTCGAGCAGCGAGATCTCGATCTTGCAGAGCTGCTCCGACTCCGGTCCCCCTCCCGCGGGCCGCGCCTTGAGCCAGAGGTTGTGAGTCATCGGGCCGTCTTCGCAGGGTGCGATGACCGGCTCACCCGTCCCGCTTCGTATCGCCCATCCACCCGAGGGACCGAGGTCCCAGCCGAAGGAGCTCTCGCCCGGCTCGAGACCACAGTAGGAAGCATCGATCGACCAGGTGAACTGGATCGGCGTTCCGCAGGGGATCGAGATGTTCCAGGTCTCGAAATCGGGTGGATCGATCGGAAAGGTGTGCGAGGCCCCCCCGGGTCCATGCACGGTCACGAGGGGCCGGCAGTACCCTGGGTTTACGACAAACGCGATGAAGTTCCTGTCGCGTGCGACGCCGGGCTCGGTCGCACCCGCCTCGTCGATCGCTCGCGTGGCGAACGCAAGCGTCTGCGCGGCGAGCTCCGGGCCTACGTTCACGGTTCGGACGTTCGCCGGCTGGCGGAGCCACCCGGTCTGATCCCCGTCGCCTGGATTGAGGAGCAGGTTACGACCGTGAAGCAGCGAGTCGTTCATTGCCCCCTTCGGGTCGAAGAGATCGCCGATGCGCACGAGCTTGATCTCCCACGCGATCGGACGGTGATCGACGCTGGTGCCGTCGAGGTCTTCGCCGTCCCACCGAATCGGAGCGCCCTGGAAGAGTTGAGGCGTCGAGGCTCCATCAAAGCTCGGAGACACGATGCGGGACGTGGGAGCAATGGTGCGCGCATTGAAGAAGCGGCCGTCGGGCACGGACCTCGCGCAATCGTCGTCGACCGCCCGCACCCAGAACGAGTGCCAACTCTGCGCGCCGGCGGGATCGTCCGGGTTCGGCTCGGTCGCGCTCAAGTGCAGCTCGACGCTCGTTTCCGTCGTCTCGGTCCAGCCCGCGCTGCTGTCGTCGACCGCGTAGAGGTAGTGGTCGATGACCCCGTCGTCATCCACGCCGTGCCATTCGAAGGTGGTGATGTACGACGTGGCGGTGGAGTCGGCCGCGCCCGCGGTGATGCTCACCTCGGGCGATTGGTTCGGAAGGAGCGGTCTGGTGCGTTTGTCCTCGGAGCAACCTGCGGTCAGGATGGCCAGAAGCGCGGCTGCTTCGGTGACCGTCGCGCAGATGGTGCGGATAACGCTGCGGCGCATGGCGCCCTCCCCTCGACCCCCCGGCGAGAAGGATGTGCAAACGCTACACCCGCCTTCGCGGACACAAAAAGGGGCGAGTGATCAACCCGCCCCTTTTTTTCGGCCGACCTCGAGGATCGGGCTTACGGAATGAGCTTCCGCTCCTTCGCCGCCGTGAGCAGCCCTTCGCGGAAATCAGGATGCGCGACCGAGATCAGCGCCTCGGCCCTCTCCCTCAGGTTCTTGCCGAAGAGGTGCGCCACGCCGAACTCGGTCACGACGTAGTGGACGTCCGCCCGGCTCGTGACCACGCCCGCGCCAGGCTTGAGCACCGACACGATGCGCGACATCGCGCCGTCCTTCGCGGTCGCGGAGAGCGCGATGATCGGCTTCCCGCCCTTCGACTGCGCCGCCCCGCGGATGAAGTCCACCTGTCCACCGAAGCCGGAGTAGATGAAGGTGCCGATCGAGTCGGAGCAGACCTGGCCGGTGATATCGACCTCGAGCGCGGAGTTGATCGCGACCATGTTGTCGTGCTGCGCCACCACGTTCGGGTTGTTGGTGTAATCGGAGGGGTGGGCTTCGAACTGCGGATTGTTGTCGAGGTAGTCGTACAACCTCTTCGACCCGAGCGCGAAGGTCAGAACCGCCTTCTCCTTGTGGATCGACTTCCGCCGTCCGGTCAGGATGCCCTTCTCGATCGCCTCCATCACGCCGTCGGAGACCATCTCGGTGTGAACGCCGAGATCTCGCTTCCCCTCGAGCTGTGAGAGCACTGCGTCGGGGATACCGCCGATCCCGAGCTGCAGCGTCGAACCGTCCTCGATCAGCTTGGTGATGAAGCCGGCGATGCGTTGCTCGACGTCGCTGATCGGATGTCGCGGCAACTCCGGCAACGGCGCCGAGTGCTCGACGATGGCGGTGGCATGCGAAACGTGGAGGAAGCAATCGCCCAGCACGCGGGGCATCTGGTCGTTCACCAGGACGATGAGCTTGCGCGCGTTCTCCGCCGCCGCCTTGCTCGCCAGGGTCTCGACCCCGAGGCTCAGAAAGCCATGCTCATCCGGAGGAGAGGTTTGTACGATCGCCACGTCGAGCGGCACGATCCCCTGCTGGAAAAGGCGCGGGATCTGATAAAGGAACACCGGCATGTAATCGGCGCGTCCGTCGTTCACCGCCTTCCGGTCGGCCGGCCCGACGAAGAGGCTGTTGTGCCGGAAGTGTCCTTCCATCGCGGGATCACCGATCGGATCCTCGCCGATCAGGAGGACGTGATTGAGCTGAACGTTCCTCAGCTCTTCCTTCCGCTCCACCAGCGCGCGGATGATCGGGAACGGTGCCGCCGCGTTTCCGCTGTAATAAACCCGATGTCCGCTCTCGACCAGACGCACCGCTTGGGCCGCGCTCATCAGCTTCCCGCGGTAATCATCCATCCACCTCATCCCGAGCCTCCTCCCTTGCTAGCCGCGAGGCGTGTGCCTCGATCAGACGATTCCCAGACGACGCGCGAGGTCCGGCAGCTCGACCTTCCCATCGTGCACGTATACCCCTCGCGCGATCGATTCGGATTGCCGACGCGCGGTTTCGAATCCGGAACGGGCCACCTCCGCCACGTAGGGGTGGTGGACCAAACTCAGCACCTTGGACGCGGTGCGCGGAATGTTCGCGGTGAAGTTCGGCACGCAGAAGTGCACCACGTCGTTCACGGTGAAGGTCGGTTGCGCCAGCGTGGTCGGCCGACTCGTCTCCACGCAACCACCTTGGTCGATCGCCACGTCGATGATGACGCTGCCGGGCCGCATCTCCGACACCATCTGCCGCGAGACGAGGTAAGGCGCCTTCCCTCCGGGAACGCGGATCGCACCGATGACCAGATCTGCCACGCGCATCAGACGCGCGACGGTTTCGGGGTCGGCGACGAAGGACTCGATGCCGCCGCGCATCTCCGACTCCGCTCTACGCAGACGTTCGAGGTCTCGGTCGACGAGCATGACGTGGGCGCCGCTCGCGCGGAAGAGTCGCGCCGCGGTGCGGCCGACCGTGCCCGCTCCGAGCACCACCACGGTGGCAGGGCCGACGCCCGGCACCGAGCCGAGCAGGATGCCGCGTCCACCGGAGGACGCTTGCAGAAGCTGCGCGCCGATGTGCACCACCATCTGACCGCCGAGCTCGCTCATCGCGCGAAGGATCGGGCCGCGGCCGTCCTTATCCTCGATCGTCTCGAAGCCGATGGCGGTGACCTTCCGCTCAATGAAGCGGGCGATAAGCTCCTTCTGCGCCACCGCCAGATGGAGGAAGCCGAACACCACCTGCCCCGCTTCCATCTGCGAGACGTCGTCGATCGTGGGCGCGCCCACGCCGAGCAGGATGCCGGCGCGGCGTAGCACTTCTTCTCGTCGGTAGAGGATCTCCGCTCCGGCCTCGACGTACTCACGATCCGGAAAGCGGCTCGAGAGGCCCGCGTCCTGTTGTACAAAGACGCGATGCCCTTCGGAGACCAGACGCCGCGCGCCGCTGGGGGTCAGCGCAACCCGACGCTCGTCGCGACCGGACTCCTTGGCTACTCCGATTTCCATGTCTCCTCCTCCTCTACCCATCCCGTTCGGCGGCTCGAGCATCAATTATTAGGACCGTATGCCCAGCTGTCGAAGGATTCAACGGGCTTCTTATGACCGGTGGAGGGAGGGGGCGCGCTTGCTGCGAGGGGTTCGCAGCCCGCGCCGCCGGATTCACGCGGCGGCGCGATGCGGGATACTTGCGGAGGCTAGGAAATGCGCTTCATCGACGAGAGGATCTCGTCCGGCGGACGGAAGCCGAAGAAGCGTTCGACCTCGTTGCCCTTCGAGTCGAAGAAGATCACGGTCGGGAGGCCGAGCACGCCGTAGCTCGCCTGCTTCGCCGCGTTCGCCTGGCTGTTCTCGGTGAAGTCCATCTTGATCGCGACGAAGCGCTCGCCCTCGGCGCGGACGGTCGGGTGAACCCAGCTCTTCTCGTCCAGCTCTTTGCAGGCGGCACACCAGTCGGCGTAGAAGTCCATCACGACCGGGCGGCCTTCCTGCCGCGCGCGCGCGAGCCCATCGATGTCGCTCGTGACCCAGGCGAGTCCTTCATGCTGTGCGACCTCTGCGCCCGCGGTCGGAACCTGCACGCTCGAGGTCATCGGTCCCACGCCCGCCAGCTTCGCGAGTCCGAGCACGACGGCGAAGCTCCCGGAGACGAGCAGCACCCAACCGAAGCCCTTGCGGAGGAGCACGCCCTGCTCCTCGTCCTCGCCGATCGCGCGGAAGGCGCCGATGAACGTGCCGACCATCACCGCAAGCACGCCGGTCAGGAGCCAGACCATCCCGGGGCCGATCAACGTCCGCAGGTAGAAGATGCCCATCGCGAAGAGGATCACGCCGAAGACGTGCTTCACCGTATCCATCCACTGCCCCGCCTTCGGTAGCGCGTTGAGCGCGCCGGCGAAGGTCCCGATCACCAGGAAGAGCAGCCCGAGCCCCATCGCGAAGGTGAAGAGGAGCGCAAAGCCTAGGCCGATCGCACCGACCTTCGCCACCCACGCCAGCAGCACGACCAAGACCGGCCCGACGCAGGGCGAGGCGACGAGCCCGGTCACCATCCCCATGAAAACCGCGCCGATCGGTCCGGTGCGCGGCCCCTGCTGCATCTTCGTCTGCAGCCCGGCCGGGAGCGCGATGTCGAAGGCGCCGAGCATCGACGCGCCCATCGCGAAGAAGATCACGCTGACGAAGATCAGGACCGGCGTCGACTGCATCGCGTTTCCGAAGAGGGCGCCCGACGACGCGGCGATCACACCGAGCGTCGAGTACATGATCGCGATGCCGAGCACGAAGAAGAGCGAGAGGATGAAGCCACCGAGCTTCCCCTTACTCCGCCCGCCGATGTAGCTAATGGTGATCGGAATCACCGGATAGACGCAGGGGGTGAAGCTGGTCGCGACGCCGCCCAAGAAGACGAGGAGAAACGCGAAGAAGGAGCGCTTGGCCAGCGCCTGCTCGAGTCGCTGCTCGAGCGACAGGCCCTTGCCGTTCGATGCGGGCGAGCCGTCGGCGGAAGAGGCGCTCCCTTCGCTCACGGTCGTGCCCGATTCGGTGGAGGTCGACGTTCCGGCATCGATCGCGGCCGTGCCGCCGTCGATAGCGGGCGGCAGCTCGGTCAATGCCGCGAAGTACTTCGCCTCCGCCTGCGCTTCCTCCGCGGAGCCGTTTGCGATCTCGAGCGGAAGGTCGACCGAATGTTCCTCGGGCGCGAAGCAGGCGAAGACCGGCTCCTCGATGCACGCCTGATATCCGATCTTGAGCTTGAGCGGCGTCGTCCCCGCGGTCGCCGAGGAGGAGAGCTTCAAGCGATAGTGAACCGTCGCGCTCCCCTTGTAGACCGGCTCGCCCTCGAAGGTCTCAGGCGTGGGACCCTTCGCCGGACCGAGCACGAATGGCTGGCCCTCCTCCGGCGCGGCAAAGACGAGGTCGCTGAGCTGAAGGTGCGCGCCGCCCGGAATCTCGTAGACCACGGCAAGGAGCGTCTCCCCGCCGGGGGCGAGCCTCGCGTGCTTCAGGTGCGCGTGGACCTTGACGTCGATCGCCTCCGGGATCGCCTCCTCGCCCGGGATCGCGCGCGCGACCCCGGCGAAGAAAAGCATCGCCGTCATCGCGAGGACGAGCGCGGCGCGCGCGTGAGCGAAATGGAATCGGAACCGAGGGAAACGCTTCGCGCCGAGGGCCGCTGCCGTCATTACCGCTCCAATCTTCCGGGGAAGGACAGATGTGGGGATTGCCGGTCCCCTGAACACACCGGGCGGACGCATTCTCCCGGCAGCGACCGACCGTGGTCAAGACGCCTCACGGTCTTCGAATCGAAGCCGTGATCGGCGCGTGATCCGAGAGCGGCTCGTCCCCTCGGACGCCGGCAGAGGTTGCGCTCGCGTTCGGGTCGCTCCAGCCTCGATCGAGGGTACGAGGTGGCTCGGCCGCGCTCAGGGCTCGCGCGGCGATCCAATCGAGCCGCATCTCGAGCACACGTTCATGCATGCCCACTGCCTTCATCAGCGCCTCGCCCATCGACGGCGGCAGGAGCGAGAGATCCTCGACCGTGCCGAGGAGCTGCTCCGCGGTCGGCTTGCCGTCGTTCCAGGGCGCGTGCTCGAAGCGATCCCAACGCAGGTTGTCGAAGAGCGGCTCGCGCTCGAACGGCTCGAGCAGCTCACGCGCGAGCGCGTCGGGCTTGCTCCTCCAGATGCGGAGGAAGCCGTCGAGCGTGTTTCGCCAACCGCTCCGCTTGAAGGTGTTGGTGTTCCAGTCGCCCGCGATCACGACGGGGATGTCCTTCCCCCACCGTCGCAATGAAGCGCCGAGCCCACGGAGGAAAGCCTCGAACTGAAGCTGCCGACAAAGCGGCGTCTTCCGCACCTCGAGGTGCGTGGTGGCCGCGACGATCTGCGCGTCGCCCCAGCGAAGAAGCGCATAGAGGCCTTGGCGCAGGCCGTACCGCTTCTCCACGAAATTGAAGTAGTCCCAGCAGGGCGGCAGCGGATACATGCGCACGTTGACGATCGGGAGCCGCGTCAGGATCGCGAGCCCATGCAGGCCGCGATCATTCTCGCCCGGAAGCAGGCGCTCCTCGCCGAGGCCCTTCGTCGCCTCGAGGTAGCTCGGCAGGTAGATGAGCTGGCTGCCGTGCGCGCGCGCGAGCTCGCGACCGACGTCGGCGTTGGGACCGGCGCGCACCATCCCGACATCGACCTCGTTCAGGAAGATGAGGTCGGCGCGTTGAAACTTGGGATCGTGGGCGAAGCGCGCCTTGAGGCCTTCGAGCTGCTTCCCCTTCTCGACGTTCCAGTGGACGACGTGCAGCGTGTCGGGATTGGCGCGGGCATCGGGGTCGCGGTCGATCACGGGCGTGTGGAGGAGCGCGTCGAGGGCCGCGCCATGGCGGCGAAAGAGCTCGGAGGTGCGGAAGCTCGCCTCCTGCTCGTGGCGATTCATCTCCGCCACCAGCTCGCGATACTCGAGGCCCGGAACGACCTCGCTCATCGGGGATCGGAGGCGCCGGCCGTGCCGCTCGCGCCGTTCACGCGGCCGCGGCGAATCAGCACCGGCCGCTCTTTGCCTTCGACCGGGAAGCGTCGAATCAGCTCGCCGACCAGGCGCTGCTTGCCGTGAGAGCTCGGCGCGTCCTCCGCGCTCAGCACGAGCAGGGGATCGTTGCCGTCGACCAGGCGAAAGGCGAGGAGCCCGAGCTCGGGCCGCCAGCGCACCGCCTCGACCCGTCCCGCGACCGTAACCTCTTGCCCGTGATAGCGCGCCGGATCCCGCACGATCCGCTCGAGCGAGGTCGAAACGAACCGGCAACCCTGTGAGAGCGCGAGCAAGGAGCAGCCGAGGAGGAGCATGCCCTGCGCGACCAGGGCGCCCCGAAAGCGCGGACCAGAGGAGGCGAGTCGCGCTCTGTGATTTCGCGTGTCTGGCACCATCGGCCGGCAGTCTAACAGGAGGCTTCCCGTTCGCGCGCGATTCGGTTGCCGACCAGAGCGAAGCTCATTACTCTCGACTCCCCGACAATGGATACGCGGTCGCCTGGTCACGAAGCCGATCGGCCTTTCAGCGGAGGAGAGCTCATGCAGCGGTCACTCATCACGATGTTTCTGATCGGATCTCTGCTCCTCCTCGGGGGCTGCGGCGAACGCGACAAGGTGAGCGGACCGACTGACGGGGTCCCGACGAACCCGACGATCGAGTTGACCGCGCCGGTCGAGAGCGCGACCGTCACCGGTTCGATTTCCCTCTCCGCCGGCGCGACCGATGCAGAGCGGGTCATCTTCTTCATCGATCAGGCCGAGGTCGGCCGGGATGCGACCGCCCCCTACGAGGTGGCCTGGAACAGCACTACCGTTGCAAACGGCGCGCACAGGGTAAAGGCGGTGGCGGAGAGCGGCACCAGCGCGGCCGCCGACAGCGTGAGCATCACAGTGTCGAACGGTGCACCGAGCGCCGAGACCGCGGCGGTTCAAGGTGTCTTCTCGCTCGGCAGCGTGATTCCCGACTTCGGAAACGCCGCGGTCCAGTCGGTGGCGGAGCTCGTCTTCTTGGCCTCGGGCCTGAACGGCAACCGACTCACCACGACCGGCACCCTGACTCATCGCCAGGACGGCAGCGACGACTTCGACTACGACCCGAATCCTGCCGATCACCTGGTCGTCGAATACCCCGTCGATCCGTCGCCCACCATTGTCCTCCACTTTTACATCACGGCATTCGAGGGAGACCTGAGCAGCGACGCGAGCGACTTCGAGCACTTTCACTCGAATCTCGCCTTCCGCATTCAGCGCGACAACGAGTACGACCTCACGATTACGAGCATCAGCGGCACGCCTCCCGGCGTCGCGTCGCCCCAAACCAACATCGCCTACCAGCGACAACTTTCCGGAACGCGGATCTTCCAGGGCACCAGCTTCACCGCCGACCTCTCGCTGCAGGGCACCTACTTCTTCGAGGTCAGCGGCGACTTCGCCGAGTACCAGAGAGTCGACGCGGTAACGGGGAACCTCGCCTCCGCCGGGTTCACCGCTCACCTGAGCGAAACCATGCAGGGTCACATCCTCTCGAACGCGGGCGATGGGGTCACGGTCTCGAACAACCACCGAAACGCCGACGACAGCCTGACGATCAACGGTGTGACCTACGGCCTCTCGCAGATCGCGATCCAGACCGAGCTCACCAATGGCAGGATCGGCGAGCCTGATTTCTGGAACGCGGCCGGAACGCTGACGCGGAACGGCACAGTGATCGGCGCCCTTCGCTTCGCCTCTCCGCCGGTCCAGGGTGGATCGCATCCTGGGCTGGTCTTCGATCTCCTCGCCGGCGGAGTCATTCCGCTCTGACCGAGAGAGCAAAGGCGCGGCCGGCCGCAGGCCCTGCTTGACGCTCGCCGCCCGCTTGGCCAGAGTCGCGCGTTGACCGAAGAGGGAGGCACCATGGCTCAGAATCGAATCGAGAAGATCGCGCAGCGCTTCGCCGTCGGCTTGCCCGCGGGAGCGGAGGTGCGCGCGGGCGACTTCGTCAGCGTGCGGCCCAAGCACTGCATGACCCACGACAACACGGGCGCGGTGATCCCGAAGTGGAAGTCGATGGGGGCGACCCGCATCTTCGATTCGAGCCAACCCGTGATTCCGATCGACCACGACGTCCAGAACGAAACGCCGGAGAACCTCGCGAAGTACGCGGCGATCGAGGCCTTCGCGCGCCAGCATGGCCTCGCCTTCTTCCCGGCGAAGAGCGGCATCGGGCACCAGATCATGGTCGAGGAGGGCTTCGTGCTGCCGGGGAGCTTCGTCGTCGGCTCCGACTCGCACTCGAATCTCTACGGCGCGATGGGCGCGCTCGGAACGCCGGTCGTCCGGACAGATGCGGCCGCGATTTGGGCCACGGGCGAGACCTGGTGGCAGGTGCCCGACGTCGTGCGCGTGCGCTTGACCGGTTCGCTCCGCGCGGGCGCGACGGGTAAGGACGTGATCATCGCGCTGATCGGCTTCTTCAAGAACGACGAGGTGCTGAACTGCGCGATCGAGTTTGAAGGGGACGGCCTCGCCTCGCTCTCGATGGACCAGCGCCTGACGATCGCCAACATGACGACCGAGTGGGGCGCGCTCGTGGGCCTGATCCCCTACGACGCGATCACCGGCGCGTACCTTCGCTCGCGCGCCGAGAAGATGAAGCGCCGCGGCGACGCCAACCTGCGCTTGACCGAGGTGATCATCGCGGCGGCCGAGGCGAGCAACCCCGAGCCCGATCCCGGCTGCTACTACGCGAAGGAGTTCGTGCTCGACCTCGCGTCGGTCTCGCCGCATGTCGCCGGCCCGAACGAGGTCAAGATCATCACGCCGGTGCACGAGATCGAAGCGAAGCAGGTGAAGATCCACAAGGCGTACCTTCTCTCCTGCGTGAACAGCCGGCTCGAGGACATCGCGGAGGCGGCGCGCGTGCTTCAGGGCAGGAAGGTCGCGGACGGCGTCAGTATGTATCTCGCCGCCGCGTCAAAGACGGTGGAGGAAGAAGCGAAGGCCGCAGGCCACTGGCAGACGCTGCTCGACGCGGGCGCGATGCCGCTTCCTCCGGGCTGCGGACCCTGCATCGGACTCGGCACCGGCGTGCTCGAGGACGGCGAGGTCGCGATCTCCGCCACCAATCGAAACTTCAAGGGACGGATGGGCTCGGCGCAGTCCTTCGCCTATCTCGCCTCGCCCGCGGTGGTCGCCGCTTCGGCCGCGGCCGGATACATCAGCGCGCCCGGCGGAGCGAGGAGCGACGCGCTCGCGGGCTCGATGTCGGTGGCCGCCGCGCCCCCTGTCCCTGAAGCGCGCGTCACGATTCGCGAAGGCTTCCCCTCACGACTGAGCGGACGCCTCCTCTTCTGTGACAAGGACAACCTGAACACCGACGGCATCTACGGGAAGGAATTCACCTACAAGGACAACCTGACGCCGGACGAGATGGCGAAGGCCGCGATGCTGAACTACGACCCGAGCTTCCAGCAGATCGCGCGCGAAGGCGACATCCTCGTGAGCGGCTGGAATTTCGGGACCGGCTCCTCGCGGGAGCAGGCGGCGACCGCGCTCAAGTATCGAGGCATCGCGATGGTGATCGCCGGTTCTTACTCGCAGACCTACAAGCGCAACGCCTTCAACAATGGATATGTCGTGATCGAGTGCCCCGAGTTGGTGGAGGACCTCCGCGCGACGCACCACGGCGGTCCGCTCACTCAGCCGATCGATGGCGAGGCAAACATCGACTTCGGCGCGTCGACGATCACAGCCGGCGGAAAGACCTACCGTTTCTTCCCTCTCGGCGAGGTGGCGCAGGAGTTGGTCGCGCTCGGCGGTTTCGAGAACGTTCTGCGGGAGAAGATCCGGCGACTCCCCGGCGCCTAGCCCTCGCAAGCTCCACCGCAACGCGCGAATTGCCCCGGGGGCTGCGCCATTCCGCCCGCAGTTCGCGCGATCGATCGCGCGCGGCGCTCCAACTCCTTCATGCGCCGCGCGAGTTGCACTGCATGCCACGCGAGATGCGCTCCTCCGCGAGCCAGCGGGTGCGAGCGATGCGTGAATCGAGTACGAGATCGAGCCATCCTTGGCCCGAGCAAGTCCTTGCGTTACGCTTATACACAAGCTCCGAGCACCCCATATCCAAGGAGACCAGGCATGAGCTTGCGCGCCCGCTTCCTCGCCTCGAACCAAGGTCACCGGGAACTCGTGAATGTTCGGTCACTCTGCCGGCATGCCCGCGATCCACGAGGATCGGCGTGCGCGTTGCTCGGTCTCCTCGCGGCGGGCGGGATTCCAACCGCGGCGGACGCGGTCTGCGCGTCAGCGAGCGAGTACCTGCACGTCGTCGCCAGCCTTGACCTCGACCAGAACAACCGCGACATCGCGCTCATGGGCTCGCGGCTCTACCTCGCGAACGAGGCGCTGGGCGTGGCGGTGGTCGACGTCGCGGATCCAGAGCATCCGAGCCTGATCTCGCACCTCGACCTCGGCTCGACCGTCACGCAGGTGGAGACGGGCAACAATCACGTCTACGTGACCGACGCGGTCGGGCTCCGCGTGCTCGACGTCTCCCCCTCGGGGGACCTCTCGCTTCATGGCACCTTCGGCGCGAGCGGCACATTGGTCGATCTCGAGCTCGACGGCACGCTCGCGCTTCTCGTCACGCGTGAGTTTGGGCTCCGGATCATCGACGTATCGAACCCCGGACTTCCTGTACAACGTTCGAGCGTGGGCCTGAGCAACCCCGGTCGAATCACGCTCCACCAACAACATGCCTACATCGATACCGGCGTCGCCTTCGGCGTCCTCTCGACCTTGCGTGTGATCGACTACACCGTCCCTTCGGCCCCGATCTCAGGGGCGTCGTTGCCCAATTTCTGTTTGAACGGCGCGAGCGACCTCGGAAACGACGGCTCCTATCTCTATGCGCTCTCCGATGGAGGCGAGCTTCCGATCGTCGACATTCGCCAGCCGAACGCGCCCGTGCGCGTGGCCGGCGTGCCCTACTCCGACTACATCCCGCCGGAGTCGATCGCGATCGAGGACGGGGTCGCCTACCTCACGAGCTATGACATCTCGGTCCTCGCGACCTGGGACCTCTCGACCCCCGGATCACCGGTCGTCGAGGGAAAGCTCGACCTCGACAACAACATGTACAGCCCCTTCCGCGTGGTGACGCAGCGACCCTTCGCCTATCTGATGGCGGGACCGCTCCTTCAGGTGATCGATGTCTCCTCGCCGCGCTCGGCCGCGATTCTCGGCAGCCTGAACACGAACGGCTCGGCGGAGAGGGTCGCGGTCGCGGGCAACGTCGCCTATGTAGCCGATGGCGCGGCCGGGCTGGAGACGGTGAACGCGCAGGATTCCACGCATCCTCTCGCGCTGGGTGGCGTCGACACGCCGGGCGTCGCCTGGGATGTCGCGCTGCTGAACAGCGCCGCCTATGTCGCCGACGGCGCCGCGGGTCTTCGCGTGATCGACGTGACCACGCCGAGCGTTCCGATTCTCCGCGGCGGGTACGACACCGCGGGGACCGCGCGCGGCGTCGCGGTTCGCGGCAGCCTTGCCTTCGTCGCCGATCAATCAGCCGGCCTCGCCATCATCGACGTGTCGAACGCGTCGGCGCCCACCTTCGTGGGAAGCCTCGACACGCCGGCCCAAACCCTCGCCGTCGCGGTGAACGCGAGTCACGCGATTCTGGCCGAGGACGGCCCATCGCCCGGGACGGGGACGCTGCGCGTGGTCGCGATCGGAAATCCGGCCGCTCCCTCCGCGGTCGGAAGCCTTGCACTGCCCGCCCCGGCGCGCGACGTGGAGCTCGACGGCAACCTTGCCTACCTCGCGCTCGGCGACGACGCGGTCAACTCGGGCGGCCTCGCGATCGTCGACCTTTCCAATCCGGCGAACCCGACCTTGGTCGAATACTTCGACCTGGTCACCTCGACCTACGGGCTCTCGCGCTCGAGCGAGGTGGTCTACCTGGCGGGGCGGCATCCGATCGAGGCGACGCTCGGGGTCCAGTACACGATCGACGTGCGCGTGCCGGCTTCGCCCTCACTCCTCCTTCAGCTTTCGTTGCCGGTTCCGGCGCGCGGGCTCGCATCGAACGCGAGTGGTCTATACCTCGCCGATGGAAGCTCCGGCCTGCTGATCACCGCGGCCGAGTGCCCGCTCACCACCGCGGTCGAGCCCGCCGATCGGTCGAGGCTCGAGCCGCTCGTCGCGTGGCCGAATCCGACCTCGGGAAGAACACGAATCGCCTTCCGCGACGCGAGGTCGACACTGGGCACGATCGAAATTTTCGACGCGTCAGGTCGCCAGCTCCGCGCGCTTCGGGTCGAAAGCTCCGATGCTTCCGCGTGGTGGGACGGCAAGGACGCTTTGGCGCGCCGGCTTCCGAGCGGCGTCTACTACGCGCGATCCACGACGAGCGAGGGCGCGGGGCTCCCGATCCTCCTCCTTCACTAGCGAGGCCCCTTCCGCCCTCGTCGCGCCGCGGCTATGCTTTCCCCGCTTTGCGGCGCGGCAGAGGCCGCGTCGCGTTCGACCCGACCTCGCAAGGAGACGCTTCCGCCATGGCAACATTCCTGAGTCGCACGCTCGCCGAGTGGAGCGCGAGCTTGACCTACGAGCAACTCACGCCCGACGCGATCGACGGAGCCAAGCGCTTCCTCTATGACTCGCTCGGCTGCGCCTTCGGCGGCGCGCAGGTTCACGACACCGCGATCGCCGCCGCCTACCTGAAGGAGAAAGGCGGCAAGCCGAGCTGCACCGTTTGGGTCGACGGATGGAAGACCGATCCCGCTGAGGCCGCGTTCCTGAACGCGCTCATGATCCGCGCGATGGACTACAACGACATCTATTGGAAGCAGGACCCTTCGCATCCGAGCGACATCATCCCGGCCGCGACCTCGATCGCGGAGTTGAAGGGGCTCTCGGGCCGCGACCTCATCCTGGGCATCGTCCTCGCGTACGAGATCGAGATGCGGCTCTGCGAGTTTGCCTTCCCCGGCATTCGTGAACGCGGCTGGCACCACGCGACGCTCACCGCCTATGCTTCGCCGCTCGTCGCGGGCCGCTTGCTCGGCTTGAATCCCGACCAGATGCAGCACGCGCTCGGCATCTCCGCCTCGCGGCACTTCACCTTGGGCGCCGCGGTCGCGGGCAAGCTCACCATGATGAAGAATACGGTCGACCCGATGGCGACGCGCGCCGGCGTCGAATCGGCAATGCTCGCGCAACTCGGCTACACCGGACCGGAGAACGTCCTCGACGGCAAGGAAGGGATGTTCCACTGCCTAGGGCCCGACTGGAAGCCGGAGATCCTGGTCGGCGGCCTCGGCGCGAGCTTCCGCATCAAGGACTGCGGCATGAAGTCCTACCCCACCGAAGCGCTGACCCACACGCCGATCACCGCCACGCTCTATCTCCTTCGCGAGAACAACCTGAAGGCGGAGGACATCAAGGAAGTGCGGATCGAAACGATCGCGCGCGCGGCCGACATCCTTTCCGATCCGGCGAAGTACGATCCGCGCACCAAGGAAGCGGCCGATCACTCGCTTCCCTACTGCATCGCCGCGGCGATGGTCGACCACAAGGTGACGCCCGACGAGTTCAAGGAGGAGAAGATCATGGAGCCGCGCCTCCGCGCGCAGCTCAAGAAGATCAAGGTGATCGCGAACCACGAGTTCGAGGCGCTCTTCCCGAAGATCCAAGCCTGCCGGGTCGAGATCGAGATGAACGACGGCCGCGTGCTCGATCGCCGCATCGATGTGCCGAAGGGCGATCCGCGCGATCCGATGACGCCGGAAGAGCTCGAGATCAAGTTCGACGCGCTCTCCCACCGCTCCTTCAGCGAGGCGAAGCGGAGGGCGATCAAGGACGCGGTGTGGAAGATGGAGAGCTACGAGCGCGCGAGCGACCTGATCGCGCTCTGGCGGAAGGACCTCTAAGCCTGTCCCATCACATCCTGGTCGCGGAGGACGACGAAAGCCTGCGAAGGGTGGTCGAGTACAACCTCCGCGAAGCAGGCTACGTCGTTCGCTCGACCAGCGACGGAACCGAGGCGATGGCGGCGCTTCGAAGCGCGCCGCCTGACCTCCTCCTGTCCGATCTCCGCATGCCGGGCGCGACCGGGCTCGATCTGCTGCGCGAGGTGCGCGCCCACTTCCCCGAGACCGAGGTCATCCTGATCACGGCGCACGGGACGGTCGACGACGCGGTCACGGCGATGAAGGACGGCGCCTTCGACTTCGTGACCAAGCCGGTGCGATGGGAAGAGCTCAGGCTCACGGTGGCGCGCGCGCTCGAACGCCGACGTCTCCGCCAAGAGGCGAGCCGGCTCCGCCAGGAGCTCAAGGAACGTTACGGCCCGCGCCGGCTCATCGGCGAGTCGGCGGCGATGCGCACCCTTCGCTCGACCATCGCGCGGGTCGCGTCGTCCCAAGCGCCGGTGCTGATTCTCGGCGAAAGCGGCACCGGGAAGGAGCTGGTCGCGCGAGCGCTGCACTACCAGAGCGCGCGCGCCGGCGGACCGTTCGTCGCGATCAACAGCGGCGCGCTTCCACGTGATCTGGTCGAAGCGGAGCTGTTCGGCGTTCGACGCGGCGCGTTCACCGGAGCCGATCGCGATCGACGCGGCCGTTTCGAGGAGGCGAACGGCGGCACGCTACTCCTCGACGAGGTGACGGAGCTCTTGCCCGAGCTCCAGGTGAAGCTGCTCCGCGCGCTCGAGGAGAAGGAGGTCGCGCCGGTCGGCGGTTCGCCTTCGCCGGTCGATGTACGGGTGCTGGCCGCGAGCAACCGCGCGATCCCGGAGGTGCTGGAAAGCGGTCAGCTCCGCGCCGACCTCTACTATCGCCTGGCCGTGGTCACGATCGAGATTCCGCCGCTGCGCCGGCACCTCGAGGATCTCGACGTGCTCGT
>CAZZAH010000013.1:0-3919 GCA_964652115.1 uncultured bacterium
ACACTGGGTACCCGCGCCGATGCCGATCGTCGGAATCGCGATCGTCTTGCTGATGCGCGCCGCGAGCTCCGCCGGAATCTTCTCGAGCACGAGGGCGAAGCAACCGGCGTCGGTCAGACGCTTCGCGTCCTCGAGCAGTCGATCGGCTTCGAGGCCGCGGCCCCGCACGCCATAGCCGCCGAAGGCCAAGACCGATTGCGGCGTGAGGCCAAGGTGGCCCATCACCGGGATGCCCGCCTCGACGATCTTCCGCACCGCGGTCGCGCTACGCTCTCCCCCCTCGAGCTTGACCGCGTCGGCGCCGCTCTCCTGAATCACGCGCCCGGCGGAACGAAGCGCCTGCCGCGCGCTCTCCTGATAGGTCATGAAGGGAAGGTCGACCACGACGAGGGCGTGAGGCCGCGCGCGCATCACTGCCGAGGCGTGATGGATCATGTGCGCGAGCTTCACCGGCACCGTGCTCTCGAAGCCGAGCACTACGTTGCCGAGGCTGTCGCCGACCAGAAGGACCGGTACGCCGGCCTGATCGAGCAGCTTCGCGGTCGTGAAGTCGTAGCAGGTCAGGACCGGGATCTTCTCCCCGCCCTTCCGCGCTCGAATGTCGTTGGCCGTCACCCGCTCCGCCACGCGCGAACCTCCTTAGGCCGGGTTGTAGTACGCGGTGCCCCGGTCGTGGCTCAGGATACGGCGGATCAGCTCGGCCCGGTCCTCCGGCTTCGAGACGACATCGACCGCGTTCGTGTTGACCACGAGGAGCGGGCTCGAGCGGTAGTGGAAGAAGTAGTGCGTGTAGGCCTCGTCGAGATGACGAAGATAGTCGGGATCGATCGCCCGCTCGAAAGGACGGCCGCGTCGCTCGATCCGCTGCAGTAGCACCGGCAGATCGGCGCGCAGATAGACGACGAGGTTGGGCTTCGGCAGCTCGCGCTCGAGCAGCGGCAAGATCTGGTCGTAGAGCACGAGCTCCGCGTCATCGAGGTTGATCGACGCGAAGACGCGATCCTTCTGGAAGAGGTAGTCGCTCACCACGTGCTGGTTGAAGAGGTCGCGCTGCCGAAGCTCCTGCTGCTGCCGATAGCGCGACAGAAGAAAGAAGAGCTGCGTCTGAAAGGCATATCGCCGGCGGTCGCGGTAGAAATCCTCGAGGAAGGGGTTCTCCTCCACCTGCTCCAGGATGAGGCCTGCGCCAAGCTCCGTCGCCAACGCCTCGGCCAGGGTCGTCTTCCCGACCCCGATCACGCCTTCAATCGCGATGAAGAGATCGCGCGGCATCTAGGTGGCCGGGGAAAGCAGGCGCCAGGGATAGCGCTGCTCGCCTTCGTCGCCCGTCGGAACGATGAGCGAGCCGGCGCACCGAATCTCGCCCGGTTCGACCGCGAGACGCGCGAGAAGCTCGGCCGCGGTCAGATCGAGCGCCGGATGCCGCCAGAGCGGATCGAGCTCGCAGAGCGGAACCAGCACGAAGGCGCGATCGAGGAGCCGCGGATGCGGCAGCGTCAGCATTGGCGTGTCGATCACGAGCGCACCGTGCGCCAGAAGGTCGAGGTCGAGCGCGCGCGGTCCCGCACGACGCGCGGCATCACGACCGCGCTCCGCTTCGACCGCGTGCAGGAGCTGGAGCACGGCCAACGGATCACGCTCGGTGTCGGCTTGGACGACGGCGTTCAAGTACGGCGGCTCGTCCGGCGACGCGGGGGGCGCGGGACGCGTTTCGTAGAGGTGTGACGCGCGAAGGAGCTGAAGCCCCAGCTCCGACATCCGCGCGAGTGCAAAGGCGAGGTGCTCCTCGCGTGCGCCGACATTGCTCCCAAGGCCGATCCACGCATGGCTCACCGGCTGCGCTCCAGTTCGACCTCGACGCAATCGAGGTTGGCGTCGAACGGAAGATTCCGCTTTCGCAGGCGTATGCGTGTCGTCGCGACGCGCGGGAAGCGGCCGAGCACCGCCTCCAAGATCGATGCGGCGAGCGATTCGATCAGGTGGTACTTCCGCGCCTTCGCGATCTCCTGCACCACCGCGTAGACCTCGGAGTAGTCGACCGCGGCCGCGATCCGATCCTCACGCGCCGCCGCCGCCAGATCGAGGTGGAGCTCCAGATCGAGCACGACCTTCTGCACGCCCTCCTTCTCCCACTCGGTCACGCCGAGTCGGGGGAAGATCACGAGGTCTTTCAGGCGGATGATGTCCAAGTCGGATCAGCCCTCGGTTCCCTCGGTCGGCTCCGGCGCGTCCGGCTTCTCCGCGATCAAGGTCTCGGTCGTCAGGATGAGTGATCCGATCGACGCCGCGTGGATCAGCGCGAGCCGCGTCACCTTGGCCGGATCGATCACGCCCGCCTTGACGAGGTCACAGAACTCGCCCGTCTCCGCGTTGAAGCCGTAAGAGCCCTTGTGCTTCATGATGTCGTCGAGCGTCGAACCGCCCTCGAAGCCGGCGTTCTCGACGATGGTGCGGGCCGGCGCCTCGAGCGCACGGCGGACGATCTCGATGCCCGCGCGCTCTCCGGGCGTCTTCGCCTCGAGCGTGTCGAGCGAGTGGAGGCTACGCAGCAGGGCGACGCCGCCGCCCGGCACCACTCCCTCTTCGATCGCGGCGCGGGTCGCGGCCAACGCGTCCTCCATCCGTCCGCGTCGTTCCTTCATCTCGAGCTCGGTCTGCCCACCGACCTCGATCTGCGCCACGCCGCCGGACAGGCGCGCCAGACGCTCGCGCAGCTTGTCGGAGTCGTAGCTCGAGCTGCTCTGCTCGATCTGGCGCTTGATCTCGGCGGTGCGCGACTTCTTCGCCTCGGCCTTGCCCGCGCCGCCGATCAAGGTGGTGTGATCGCGGCTCACCTTGATCTGTTTGACGCGGCCGAGCTGCTTCAACGTCGCCTTCTCGAGCCGCTCGCCCGCCTCCTCGCTCAGCACCTCGGCGCCGGCCAGGATCGCGATGTCCTCGAGCATCTCGCGCCTTCGATCCCCGAACCCGGGCGCCTTGACCGCGACCACGTCGAGCGTGCCGCGAAGGCGATTCATCACCAGCGTCGCGAGCGCCTCACCCTCGACGTCCTCGGCCAGGACGAGCAGCGGTCGTCCCTTCGCCGCCACCAGCTCCAGAACCGGGAGGATGTCGGCCACCGCCGAGATCTTTCGATCGTGAAGCAGCACCGCGGCGTCCAAGAGCTCGACCTCCATCTGCTCCGGATCGTTGATGAAGTAGGGCGAGATGTAGCCGCGGTCGAAGCGGAGGCCATCGACCATGTTGAGCCGCGTGCGCGTCCCCTTCGACTCATCGATCGTGACCACGCCGTCGGGGCCGACACGATCGAGCGCGTCGGCAACGAGCTCGCCGATCCCTTCATCCATGTGCGAGCTCAAGGTGGCGACGCGCGCCATGTCGATCTTGGAGGAGATGGGGCTCGATTGACGCTTCAAGTCCTTGATCACCGCTTCGACCGCGCGATCGATGCCGCGCTTGAGGTGGAGCGGATTCTCCCCCGCCGTCACGGCGAGGAGCCCCTGCGAAACGATCGCCTGCGCGAGCAGGGTCGCGGTGGTGGTGCCGTCGCCCGCCAGCTCGGCCGTCTTGTTCGCGACCTCGCGGAGGAGCTGCGCGCCCAAGTTCTCGTAGGGATCGGCGAGCTCGATGTCGCGCACGATGGTGATGCCGTCGTTGGTCACGATCGGGGAGCCGACCGACTTGCTCAAGATCACGTTGCGGCCGCGCGGACCGAGGGTCACGCCGACCGCCGCCGCCATCTGATCGACCCCGGCCTTGAGCGCTAGGCGCGCGTGGTGATCGAAGCGGAACATCTTGGACATTTGGCCCCTCCCCCGTCCGAGACCTCCGCCCAAGCTGGGTCGAGAGGCACGAGGCGGGATTCTACGGGCGCGCTTTTCGCGGCGGCAAGCCGAGAGTGGAAGGATGCGGCCTTCTA
>CAZZAH010000013.1:4019-11635 GCA_964652115.1 uncultured bacterium
CCTGCTCACGATGACGGCCGGAGGCGCGCGCGCCGCCGACTGGATTCGGATGGATCGCGCGCACTACATCGGCGACGTGCCGGGCCACGGCGAGGTGCTGCTCGCGCTCTCACGCATCGTGGGCGATCGCGTCGCGACCGCGCGCTCGGTGCGCCACGGCATCGAGATCGACCTCCATGCCTGCACCGAGTCGCTCTGGCCGATCTGCGTGAGCGAGGAGGACGGCAGCCTCTCGCCCATCGCGACCTGGGAGGGGCAGCTCTCCAAGGACGAGTCGGTCTTTGAAGGCGATTGGGTGCCGAGCGACGGCGGGCAACGCGCGCCGATCCGCCTCGAGCGCATCGCCACCGAGCGCGCGCTCCGTGCCGACACGCTCGGGCTCCTCATCACGATGCCGGAGCCGACCGGCCAGTGGTTTCGCGATCCCGAGTCGATGAACGGCGCGCTCGTCGACTGGGCGGAGGCGCGTCTAACGGATCGACGGCGCGCGAATCCGCCGCGCGAGTCGACCGAGACCTGGAGCTACGAGATCGAGGGCGTGAGCGCGAGCTTGCTCAGCCTGCGCTATCACGTCGACTCGAGCGATCCATCCACCGGCGACGCGGCGCGCGAGGCGGCGGTGACGCTCGGCTTCGCGACGAAGGGCACGAACGTGCGCGTCCTCTCGCTGCAAGATCTCGCGCGGCCCGGCGTCGACCTCGCGGCGCGGCTCGATGCCCTCGCGGTCGAGGAGCTCGAGCGCGAAGGCGCGACCAGCGCGAAGGGCGAGGCGATCACGAGCTTCGGCGCGCGGCTCGATCAGTGGACCGCGGGACCGAGCGGCCTGACCTTTCGCTTCGCGCCGCTCCATCTTCCTCGCTCCGGCGGATCGAGCGAGATCGATCGCCTGCTGCCGGAGCAACTTTTCGCGCTCACCCTGCCCTACGCCCGCTTCGACGAGCTGCTCGATCCGAACGGGCCGCTGGCGGAGTGGCTCGACCCCGAGCGTTAGACCCACGAGCTTCCCCTCCAGGAAGGGCTTCGATCGCCCGATCGTTAGAGGGCTCGAGCGGCGCCTTCTGGGATCACGACGCACTCGGGCGAGGAGGTCCGATGTCGTCGATTCGAGCGCGCAGGGTGCGCGGACAGAGCTCGGCTGGAGCGTCCTCCCATTCCACGATCGCCTCCGCGCTCTCTCTCGCTGCGGCGCTCACGGTTGCTTTCAGCGCGAACGCGTCGACCACGCCGCCCGGCCCACGCATCGTCGGCGGCATCTATCGCGGCGTGATCGGCGATTCGATCGCGGTGCAGCTCCACCTCTCGCACGCCGACACCACGCTCCTCGGAACCCTGGTCCGCCCCGAGTTTGACGACTCGCTCTTTCTCCGCGGACGGCTCGACCCGGATGGGAGCTTCCTCCTTCGCGAGGGAAAGAAGGGGGGCCTCGTGATCGCCGCGCACGGTCACGGCCGCCTGCACGAGGACGGGCTTTCCGCTCGATGGCAGCTGGGCAAAGAAGCGGAGGCGATCGTCGAGCTCGATCGCTACGCCGAGATCCACTCGCGGCGGCATCCCGCGCTCGAGGTCGAGCTCTCCTATCCGAGTCTGGTCTCGACCAGCGATCCGTCGCGGGAGGCGCTCAACGCGCGCATCGTCGACGCGGCCGAGGATGCCTTCGCCGAGCGCGTCGCGATCTTGGAGGGGCTGGCCGCGCAGTACGCGCACGCCGACACCAGCCGCGTCGATTGGATCTACGGCGCGACCCAGATCACGCTCGAAGGCTACGCCGAGGGGATCGCGAGCCTGCTCCTTCGCCACACCGAGAGCGACGGCGACACGCCGCACGCCTGGATCACCACCTTGAATCTCGCGATGCGCGATGGTGAGCCGCGCGTGCTTCGTCTGCGCGAGCTCGGCCGTCCCGGTTCCGAGTTCCTTGCGCGGCTCTCGAGCTATTGCCTGCACGACCTCGAACGGCAAGGCAGCTCGCGCGTGCTCGACGGCGGCTTCTCGGTCATGAGCGAAGCGCTCGAGGATTGGACGCTCACCGCGAACGGCATCGCCTTCCACTTCGCACCCGAGCTGGTCGATGACGATGCCGCGCTCCCCTTCCGCGTCGAGGTGCCGTGGAGCGAGATCGATTCGTTGCTCGAGCCGGGAACGCCGGTGCGTCGTTTGCGCGGAGCGGGAATCGCCCCCGTCGCGGCCAGCGACAGGGGCGATCGAACGACATCGCGCACGCCCTAGGCGCGGCGAGGCGCCGCGCGGTTAGCGGTACCGGCTCTTGATGCGGCCCCAGGTCGAGCTCTCGGTCGAAACCGGCACGCAGGGGATAGGATCGCAATCACCGCCGTCGCCCTGATAGGCGCCGCCCGAATTCTCGCAGTCGAATTGACCGAGCGTGAGGCACTCTCCGTTCGAGAAGCAGCAGGCGCCACAGATCGGGCCCGGAGGGCACGGATAGGGATCGCAGCCCGTGCCGTCCCCCATGTACATGCCACCTTCGACCGCGCACTCCTCCGCCGACTCCATTACGCAGGGACCGCTTCCGCCGCAAGGGCCACCTCCACCCGGCGTGCAGCAGGCGCCGATGGCCGGTGCGCAGGGACTCGGATCACAGCTCGAGCCGCCGCCGAAGAAGGTCCCTTGCTGCGCGGCGCATTCCTCGCTCGAGAGCACCGAGCAGCTTCCGTTCACGCAGCATGCGCCCGGAGGTTGCGGACACGGATTCGGGGAGCAGTTCGTTCCCGCGCCTTGGAAGACGCCGTTGAATCGCATGCAGAGCCGCTCGCTGGCTAGAACGCACGAGCCGTCGACGATGCAGCAGGCTCCCGGTTGCGGGCACGGATTCGGATCGCACGACGCACCGATCCCCAAGAAGACGCCATCCCCGAGCAAGCAATCGGCCTCGGTCAGTTGGACGCAGCTGCCGTCGTCGTTGCAGCACGCGCCCAAGGTCGGGACGACCGGACAGACCGTGGGTGAGCAGAGGACACCATCTCCCATCCAGACACACTCCGGGTGAACCTCGCACTCGGCTTGGGTCGTCACCACGCACTCGGCACCGTTGCCGCAGCAGCAAGCGCCGTAGCCCGGCCCAAGCGCACAGGTGACGCCGTCACAGGTCGTCCCCTCGCCGAGGAAGGTGCCGCCGTAGATGCCGCAGAGCCAGGCATCGTAGATCGCACAGGTGCCGTTCGCGAAGCAGCACGCCCCGATCGGAGATTGTGGGCAAGGATTCGGGCTGCATGGCTCGAAGTTGCCGTAGAAGACTCCACCTGACGGCCCACACTGCGGAGCACTCAAGTACTGACAGCTGCCGTCCGGAAAGCAGCAGGCTCCCTGAGGACAGGAACAGGGCAGAGGAACGCAGCTCAACCCGTCGCCTTGGTAGAGGCCTCCCGCCTGTGAGCAATCCGATTGTGTTAGCTCCAGGCAGGTGCAGTCGGGAAAGCAGCACGCCCCGATCGGGTCGAGCGCGGCAGTCGGTTCGGCCGCACGCGACTCAACGGCAATCAGGCCAAAGGCCGCGAAAAGAAGCGCGAGTGTCGTCCGGTTGGCCATGGGTCTCCTCCGATGTTGGCGTCGCGATGAAGGATTGCTGCCGGGCCGGGGGGACGAACGCAACGAGGCTAGCACGGGCGAGAACGACGTCGTTAGCGGAAAGCCCTCGTCAGCGCTTGGCCGACGAGCTGCGGCCTCGCGTCGGAACGTGGTTTCGAGCCTCGATCCGCCGGAGCCCCTTGAGCGTCAGCGCCGGATCGACCGCGGTGATCGTCTCCGAGTCGCGCGCGATCGCCTCGGCCAGGCCGCCGGTCGCGACCACCGACGGCTTGCTCGGCAGCTCGCGCGAGATGCGCCGCACGAGCCCGTCGATCTGACCGACCGCGCCGAAGAAGACGCCCGACTGGATGCACTCCTGCGTCGTCTTCCCCACCGCGCGCTCGGGGCGAAGGATCTCGACCTTGGCCAGCCGCGCGCCGCGTCGGAAGAGCTCCTCGGCCGACGCCGAAATGCCGGGCACGATCGCGCCGCCCACATACGCCGGACCATCGAAGGGAATCTTGGAGGGCCGCGGCACGCGCGGCAGTACGACGTCGAAGTTGGTCGTGGTGCCCAGGTCGACCACGATCGCGGGCAAGCGATACTCCGCCGCCACGCCGACCGCGTTCGCGACGCGATCGGTGCCGACCGACGCGGGATCGGGCACCGCGAGCGCGATGCCTAAGTCGAGCTTCGCGGAGACCACGACCGGCGTCGCGAGCAGGAGCTTCCGCAGGAGCTCTTCCCAGGCCGGCGTGAGGCCGGGCACGACCGAGCTCACGATCGCGCGCCGCGAACGCTTGAGCCCGACCCGATACGGCGCGATCAAGCTCTCGACCAGCGGCAGGAGCTCATCGCCGGTGCGCGGGATGCCCGAGGTGACGCGGAAGAGATCGAGCACGCGCTCGCCCTCGAACACTCCGAGCACGGTGTGGCTATTGCCGACGTCGACCGTCAGGACCATGGCGCCTGCCGCCTTCGTCGAGCGGGCGGGCTTCTTCACGCGTCTCCCCCTTGCTTGGGATCGGAATCGTCGCCGGGAGGGTCGGATTCGTTCGGCGTCACCGGTTCGATCGGCGTGCTCTTCGCGTCGATCGCGCCCGACTCGAGCGCGGGCTTCCGCCGCTTCTCACGCATGATCAGCACCGAAACGAGGATGCTCAAGAAATAGAGCACGATGATCGGCGCGGCCAGGATGAGCTGCGAAGGTCCATCACCCGGCGTCACCACCGCCGCCACGATCAGGATGATGACGATCGCGTGCCGCCACTTCGACCAGAGGAAGCGCGGCGTCACCATGTTCAGCATCGTCAACACCGCCACCACCAGCGGCAGCTCGAACATCAGCCCCGAGGCGAGCGAGAGCTTGAGCACGAAGTCGATCAGATACTCGACCGCGATGTTCGCCTTGACGTGCGCGGTGCCGAAGTTGACGAGCAGCTTGAGCATCATCGGCGTGAGCACCAGGTAGCTGAAGGCCATGCCCGAAAGGAAGAGCAGCACCGAGAAGAAGGCGAGCGGGATCACGATGCGCCGCTCGTGCCCCATCAAGCCCGGAAGCACGAAGCCCCAGATCTCGAACATGGTGAAGGGCGTGGTGGCGATGACTCCGAGCACGATCGCGATCTTGACCCGGACCGAGAAGGCCTCCATCGGATGGAGGAACTGCGCCTCGCCCACCTGCGAGACGACGATGTGATCGAGGATGCGCCCCGAGAAGAAGTAGGCGACGAGCGAGGCGATGGTGATCGCGGCCAAGCAGGAGAAGATGACGCGCCTGAGCTCCTCGAGATGGTCGAGGAAGGTCATCTCCGCCTCGGACCGACCGAGGATCTTGGCCAGCAGGCCTCGTCTCACGCAGGGCCGGTCGGGCCCGGGCCGAGCGAGAACTCACGCGATCCGGCGCCGCTTCCGCCCGCCGCGGGCAGTCCGGCTTCGGCCGCCACCTCCACCCGTCCCTCGTTCAAACGCACCGACACGATCTTGGAGACGCCCGGCTCCTCCATCGTCACGCCGAAGAGGCGACCGGCCGAGGCCATCGTCTTCTTGTTGTGCGTGATCATGATGAACTGCGTCCGCTCGCTGAAGTGCTTCACCAGTTCGAGGAAGCGATCGAGGTTGGCGTCGTCGAGCGGCGCATCGACTTCGTCGAGCAGACAGATCGGGCTCGGCTTCGCCAGGTAGATCGCGAAGAGGAGCGCGATCGCGCTGAGCGAACGCTCACCCGAGGAGAGCAGACGGATCGACTCGACCTTCTTCCCCTTCGGCCGCGCCGAGATCTCGATGTCCCCTTCGAGCGGATCGGTCCCGACGAGCTTGAGCGAGGCCTCTCCGCCGGGGAAGAGCTTCTGATAGGTGTCGACGAAGTGCGCCTGCACCTGGGAGAAGGTCTCGGCGAACATCTCGCTCGCCTTCTCGTTGATCTGACGGATGAGCTCGAGCAGGTCGGCGCGCGCGGTGCGGAGATCGATCGCGTGGCCCTGATGGAATTCCAAGCGCTCGCGCTGGGTCTTGTACTCCTCCTCCGCCAGGAAGTTGAGGTTGCCCATTTCCTGGATGCGGCGGCGAAGCTCGAACATGCGCGTGGTGCGCGCTTCGACCGAAAGCGCCGCTTCGGCCGCGAGCTCGTCTTCCATCTTCCGGAGCGCGCGCTTCGAGAGGCGCGCGTCGCCCGCGCTTGCATCGGCAGGCTCTCCAGCCTCGGCGCCATTCGCCGCGGCCCCGTTGCCGGCGGATGCGTTGCCGGCGGATCCATTGACGGACGCATGACCGTACTCCGCGTCGCCCTCGCTCGCGCCGGACTCCGCCTCGGCCACTCCCTCTTCATCCTCTTCGTCATCGAGGTCGTCGCGCGCCGCCTCGGCCGTCGCGGTGAAGCCGGTCCAGCTCTCGAGGTCGATCTTGTGCTCGTCGAGGATGCGGGCGCGGATCTGCTCCGCCTCGGCCTGGGTCTGCATTCGACCGAGGTCACCGGCGTGAAGCTCGCTCGTCACCTGCTCGAGCGCGTGACGTTCGCGCTTGAGCTCGTCCTCGAGGACACCTAGCCGCTCCTGGCATTCGAGGTACGACTGTTTGACCGCCTCGACCGCTCGCTCGGCGACGTTGCGGTCGTCATTCACCACCGCGAGAACGAGCCTGAGCTCCTCGATGCGCTCGATCGATTCGACCGCCTCGCGCGAGCGGAGCTCGATCCGCGTGTCGATCTCGCTGCGCGAGCCGCTCCGTTCGGTCATCTCCCGGCGGATCGACTCCAGTCGGCTCTCCGCCGCGCGGAGCTGGTTCTCGAGCTTGACCTGCTCCATCTCCCGCTCATTGGCCTCGCGCACGCGTTGATCGCGCGCCTCCTCCAACGCTTCGGCCTCGGCGCGAAGCTGATCGAAGCGCGCCTGCGCTCCGGCCGTGTCCTCGCCGCTCTGCGCGAGCGCCAAGCGAAGCCGTTCCTCCTCCTCCGTCGCGGTCGCGACCTCGACCTCGAGCCCGCGCGCCTCTTCCTCGAGCCGGCGACGCTCCTCGGTCAACATCGCGAGCTCGGTCTCGAGCCCGCCTTGCCGGACCGCGGCATCGTTGCGCGCGCGGTCGAGCCGGGAGAGCGTCTCTTCGGCCAGCTTGAGCTCGATCGAGGCCTGCTCCTCGCGCGTCAGCAGCTCGGCTTCCTCCGCGCGAAGGATCTCCTCCTCTCCGCGCACGCGAGCGAGGTCGGCGCGAAGGACCGGCATCTCGGACTCGCGGCGGAGGATCTCCGCCTCCTCGGTCTCGCCGCCCAGCAGGCGCATCAGCCCGCCGGGGCCGACCACCTCGCCGTCCGGGGTGACGATGCGCTCGAGCTCGTTCGTCACGGAGAGAAGCGCCGCGTTGAGGCTCGGCGCGATGCGGCTTCGACGCGCGACGAAGCGGACGAAGGGCGCGGCCGACTCTTCCATGTCGAAGAGCGCTTCGATCTCGCGCGCCTCGGGCGAAAGCGAATCTTCCGAAACGCCCGCCTCGCTCAAGGGGAAGAAGGTGACGCCGCCCAAGCCCCGCTCGCGCAGGCGCGCGATCAGCTCGATCGCGCTCGCCTCGTCGCGCACGAGAATCCAAGGCACGCAGTCGGCGAG
>CAZZAH010000013.1:11735-15702 GCA_964652115.1 uncultured bacterium
GCGCGGATCGCGGTCAGGCTGGTCGTGTGTCCGTCGCGCGACGCTTCGAAACGCGCGCGCTCCTCGCCCACCGACTCGATCTCCGCGCGCGCCTCGCCGAGGAACCACTCGGCCTGTTGGCCTCGATCCTGGAAGGCACTCAGGTGCTGTTTCAAGCCGGCGAGCCGTTGTCCCGCCGCGGTCTTCCGACGGATCGTCGACTCGAGCTCCTTCTTCGATTCGCCGTGGCTGGTGAAGAGGCCGAGATTGAGCTGCTGCGCGTCGTTCGCCTGCTGACGGATCTCGCGGACCTTGCGCTCCGCCTCGGTGCGAAGGCGCGCCGCGCTCTGGGTCGCCTCGCGCGCGTGCTCGAGCCGCGCCACCCAATCCAAGATCTCGGGCTCGATCGTGTCGCCTTCGCGCGCGAGCTCGTCCAATCGCTCGGCGTGGCGTTCGACCTGGCGACGAAGCTCCGCCTCTTCTTGTCCCCACGACTCGTTTCGCGTCGAGAGCACGCGAATCTCCTCGTGCGCCGCGGCGAGCGAACGCTCCGCCTCAGCCAGCGAGCGCTGCGCTTCGTCCAACCGCTCGTTCAGATCGAGCGACTGCTGGCGCTCGTGCTCGCGCTTCGCCTCGCGCACCGCCACGGTCGAGACGAGATCCTGCCGCGTCGCCTCCTTCTCGCGATGGAGACGCTCGGATGAAAGCGATTCATCGCGCAGGCGCGACCAGCGCTCGTGCGCGCTGCGCACTTCGTGTCGATCGAGCTCGTCCTTGAGGCGACGCCAGCGGCGCACCTTGCCCGCTTGACGAGCGAGGCTCCTCACCTCGCGCTCGATCTCGCGGATCATGTCCTCGATGCGGACGAGGTCGGCTTCGGTGCCTTCGAGCTTCCGCTCCGCCTCACGACGACGTTGCTTGTAGCGCACGATGCCCGCCGCCTCCTCGAAGAGGAAGCGCCGCGCGTCGTCCTTGTCCGAGAGCACCTGATCGACCTGCTCACGCTCGATCATGGCGTAGCCGGAGGAGCCGAGGCCGGTGCCGCTGAAGAGGTCCTTGATGTCCTTCAGCCGGCAAGGCACGCGGTTGATGCCGAACTCGCTCTCGCCCGAACGGAAAACTCGCCGCGCGATCTCGACCTGCGTGTACTCGGTCGGCAATGTGCCGTCGTCGTTGTGGAGGTGGAGCGAAACCTCCGACATCCCCATCGCCTTGTGGAGGCCGCTCCCCTTAAAGATCACGTCCTCGATCTTCTCGCCGCGAAGATGCCGCGCGTTCTGCTCGCCGAGAACCCAGCGGAGCGCGTCCGAGATGTTGCTCTTGCCGCAGCCGTTCGGACCGACGATGGCGGTGATGCCGCGCGCGAGCGGCACCTCGGTCCGGTTCATGAACGACTTGAAGCCGTAGAGTTCGAGGCGATCGACGTACAAAGGACTCCTCCCTGAGAACGAGCGGTTTCAGCTAACCGCGATACGGCCGGTAGCCAAAGTCAGCGGGCGAGCGCGGGCTCAATCCATGCGTGGACGGGACTCGGCCGGCACCCCAGCGAGGGAGTCGACCGGCACAGGCGCGCCGCGTCCCCCAAGCCCTGCCACATGCGTGCGCGGAACGCCCTTCGAACGACAGAGGCGCATCGCCCTCGCTTCAGCCTCGGCGAAGGTAGCAAATCGCCCGGTCACGACGCGATACCAAGGACCCTTGCCCGGCACATCGACCAGAAGATATCGCGCGTCGACCCCGAGCGCGGCGAGGTTGGCCACCTCGGCCGCGGCCTCGCGCTCGAGCTTGAACGAGCTCAGGTGTACCACGAAGTCGCTGGCGTCCGGCCCCGAGGCGCTGTCGGGCAGCGCGACGCCGGCCGGTGCGAGGAGCCTTGCGGCGACGCTGTCCGCGCCGGCGCTGACCTTGACCGCGCCGACACTGTCGCTCGACGCGAAAGCGCGCTTCGGCGTGCCCCAGGGGAAGTCGCGCGTCGGCTTGGGATCGGGCGTCCCGCCGTTCGCGTCGCGGCCCGGCTCGCTCTCCTCCTCGAGCCCCGCCGCGCGACGCTCGGTCGGCGGCTCCGCCGGAGTCGTTCCAAGAGCCGGCGCGTCCTCGATCGTGTCGGACGGCGGCGACGAGGACATGCCGTTCCGATCGAGCGCCGCGTTCGTCGGGCCTCCAGGCTCGACGGCGGACTGCGGCGGCGCACTCGCGGCCGGCTCCGTGGCCGAGGCGGTCGTCGGCTGACGGGAGGGAATCCAGCCCTTTCGCTTCCCATAAACCAGACCCATCCCCGCCGCCAGGAGAAGGAGCACCAAGACGCCGACGGTCGCGCCGATCGTGTTCATTCGGCGGTCACGCTTCGCCTCCGCCTCCCAACGCGAGAGGAGCGGCACCGCGGATCCACCAGGGCTCGAGGGCTTGGCGGGCGGCGGCGCGGCAACCGCGCTCGACGGCGCGGGCACAGGCGACGCAGCCTGCGCGGGCGCGCGCTCGGGCTTCGGCGCAGGTGCCGCCACAGGCGCAGGCTTTGGCTCGGGCTTCGGCGCGAGCGAAGGCTCAGGCTCAGGCTCACGCTTGGGCTCGGGTTCGGGTTCGGGCATCGCCGCCATCTTCGAGCTCGCGCCGGGAGCGGCGGGCAAGCGCGTGTAGGAGGGCGGCTCCTCGCTCTTGGGCGAGCTCGGCTGAAGTAGCGGCGCGACCTTCGGCTCGACGGCCTCTCGCGCCTCACGTTCGGGAGCGATTGGAGCCGGGTCACTCGGCGCCTTCGGGCGCACCGCGGCGAAGGACGGCGAAGCCTCGCTCTTCGGGGAAGCCTCTCGCTTCGCCTTCCCGGTCGAGTGTCGCTTCGCGTCCGCGGATCGATTCGACTCCATCGCACGGGCGCGGGAGAGCGACGAATCCTCCGTGGGGGCCGCGGGTTCCTTCGGGGGATCGACCTTGGGCGTCGGCGGCTCGAGCGGGCGCTCCGGTGGCGACGGCACCATCGCGGCCGGCATCTGGTCGCCCTCCGCGGCCGCTGAGGGCGAGTTGAGCCCGATCAGAGCCCGACCGATCGATTCTCGTCCCGGGCCGAGCCGGCTCTCCGGAGCCTCGAGCACCTTCCCCGCCTCGGGCCCCATGGCGACCAGGCCGAGGATCCGGTGCCCGGCGGAGCGAAGCTGGCGGGCGCAGCTCTCGAGCTCGTAGACCCCATGGTCGCGGAATCCGGCGACCAGGACGACCCCGTCGATCCCGTCCGGCAGGCGGGACGGGGCCTCAAGCTCCTCCGGAAGTGTGTCCGCCAAGACCAAGCCCGAAGCCGAGATCGTGCCGGAATGGGCTCCTTCCCCCGCCACGAGGACGCGAACGCCTTGCAGGTCGGTCGCGAAGCTGGCCAGGGGTCCGCCGGCAAGCGAGGCCGCACGGGCGCCGAGGGCGCCTCCCAGGTGCTCCCCCGCCGCGCCGCTCCCGGAGTGCGGCAGATCGATCCTCTCGGCGTGAAGGTAGGCCTTGAGCCCGGCGTCCGCCATCGCACCCGCGAGACCGATCGCCCAAGGGAGATGTTCCAACGATCCCCAAGGCCCGGCGACCCAGAGCACGCGATCGGCCAGGCCGGTCGTCCCGAGCGCCGCGATCACCCGGTGGTAGAGGCGCCCGGCATGGGGACGCTCCGCCGCATAGCCGGAGAGGCGATCGTGACGCTCGAGGAAGCGGAGATCGACATCGGTCCTCAAGAGGAGCGGAAGGTCGAGCGACGCGGCCATCTCCTCGGCCGACGCGTAGTACCTCATGCGGATCCCTCCAGGCTGATCGCTCCACGCACGATCTCGTCCTCCTCGCCGTCTAAGACGGTGCGAAGGTCCAGGAGATAGCGATCGTTCTCCACGCGCCCGGCGATCGGCGGACGACCACGGCGGAAGGCGTCGGAGAGCGAGTTGGGCGAGAGCTTCGGGTGCTCGATCGCGATCGCGCGCGAGGGGAGCTCCACCCCGGGAAGGCTCCCTCCTCCCACCTCCGCACGCGT
>CAZZAH010000013.1:15802-22949 GCA_964652115.1 uncultured bacterium
TGGAACGTCCAACGATGATCCCGGCCTGCGGACCACCGAGGAGCTTGTCGCCCGAGATCGCCACCAGGTCGGCGCCGTCCCGAAGCGCGTCCTGCACCATCGGCTCACCGAAGGCGAGCTCGCCATGCTGCGTGAGCGCGCCGCTGCCTAGGTCTTCGAAGAAGGGGACGCCGGTCTCACGCGCGAGCGATGCGAGCTCGCGGGTCGACACCTCTTCGTGAAAGCCGACCAGTCGAAAGTTGCTCGGGTGGATCTTCAGGATGAGCCCGGTCTGGGGACCGATCGCGCGCGCGTAGTCCTCGCGTCGTGTGCGGTTGGTCGTGCCGACCTCGGCCAAACGCGCGCCGCTTGCCGCCATGATGTCGGGCAAGCGAAAGCCGCCGCCGATCTCGACCAGATGCCCGCGCGAGATCACGACCTCGCGCCCCGAGGCGAGCGCGGTCAAGGCGAGGTAGACCGCGGCCGCGTTGTTGTGCACCGCGAGCCCCGCCTCCGCACCCGTGACCAAGGGGAGAAGCTCCCGCACCGCGAGGAGACGCGAGCGCCGCTTGCCGGTCGCGAGATCCATTTCGAGGTTCGAGTAGCCGGCTGCGGTCGCGTGAAGCGCGGCCTGCGCTTCGGCCGAGAGCGGCGCGCGGCCGAGGTTCGTGTGCAGCAGCACGCCGGTCGCGTTGATCACGCGGCCAAGCACCTGCTCGCGATCCTCCGCGCGCCGCGCATTCACGCGCGCGAGGAGAAGGCTCGTCCACTCCTCGCGCCCGCGAGCGGGAGGCTCCGCGTCCTCGGGCATCGCGCGCAGCGACGCGCGCGCTTCCTCGATCACCTCACGCAGCCAGGCGAGAAGAAGCTCGCGCGGCACGGCATGCGAGGGCTCCCCCTCCGCGAGCGCGCGCGCCAGGAGCGCATCGACCGAGGGCAGTGACTTGAGCTCGGCCGCATGGCGCGAAGGCTTCGACATCAAGCGCCTCCCAGATAGGCCTCGCGAACGCGAGGATCGCGCGCCACCTCGGACGCGGGGCCTTCCATCACGACGACGCCGCTCTCGAGCACGTAGGCATAGTCGGCCACCGCCAACGCCATGTGCGCGTTCTGCTCCACCAGGAGGATCGTCGTCCCCTGTCGATGGATCTCGCGCACGATCTCGAAGATCCCCTGGACCAGGAGCGGCGCCAGGCCGAGCGAAGGCTCGTCCATCAGAAGGAAGCGAGGCCGCGACATCAGCCCGCGCCCGATCGCGAGCATCTGCTGCTCGCCGCCGGAGAGGGTGCCGGCCGATTGATGCATGCGTTCCTTGAGCCGCGGGAAGAGCGTGAAGACGCGCTCCATGTCACGCTTCACCTCGCGATCACGCCGGAGGTAGGCGCCCAGCTCGAGGTTCTCGAGCACGCTCATGTTCGCGAAGACGATGCGGCCTTCCGGAATGTGCACCAGCCCGCGACGCACCACCTCGTGGCAAGGGATCCCCTCGATCTGTTGTCCGAGGAAGCGGACCGAGCCGCCGCAGCATCGATGAAGTCCCGAGAGCGTGCGCAGAATCGTCGTCTTCCCCGCGCCGTTCGCGCCGATCAGGGTGACGACCTTCCCTTCCGGCACGTTGAGGGAAACGCCGCGGATCGCCTGGATCGCGCCGTAGCGCACCTCGAGGTCCTGGACCTCAAGCATCCGGGATCACCTCTTCGCCCAAGTAGGCTTCGACCACCTTCGAATTGCGGCGAATCTCCTCCGGGCGACCTTCGGCGATCTTCACCCCGTAGTCGAGCACCGCGATCCGCTCGCACACGCCCATCACGAAGCGCATGTCATGCTCGACCAGAAGCACCGTGAGGTCGAACTCCTTTCGGATCTGCCGGACGAGGTGCATCAGATCTTCGGTCTCCGTGTCGTTCATCCCCGCCGCCGGCTCGTCGAGCAGCAGAAGCTTGGGCTCGGTTGCCAAGGCGCGCGCGATCTCGAGCCGGCGCTGGAGGCCGTAGGGCAGCATCGACGCGCGGGTCCCCTCGAACTCCTCGAGCGAGAGCAGAGCGAGGAGGCGGCGCGCTTCGTCGAACATCGCGCGCTCCTCTCGCACGTGAAGCGGCGTGCGCAGAACCGCGGACCAGATGCCGTTCTTCGCCCGAAGGTGGCAGGCGATCCGCACGTTGTCGAGCACCGAGAGTTGGCCGAAGAGGCGGATGTTCTGGAAGGTGCGCGCGATGCCGCGCTCGGCGATCGAGTGAGGCGCGAGCCCCGCGATGTCGGCGCCGCCGAAGCGCACGCTGCCGGAGGTCGGCGCGTAGACCCCGGTGATGACGTTGAAGACCGTCGTCTTCCCCGCGCCGTTCGGCCCGATCAGCCCGACCAGCTCTCCCCTCGTCAGCGAAAGGTCGACCGAGGTCAGCGCCTTGAGCCCGCCGAAGGCCATCGTGACCGCGTGGAGCTCGAGGCTCGCCTCTCCGCTCGTGCTCAAATCAGACCGCCTTCGCGCGGCGTGTGAAGCGTTGGGTCAGCTTCCGCCAGTCGAGCTCGCCCAGACCGAAGATCCCCTGCGGCCGCGTGATCATGAGCACGATCAGGAGGAGCGAGTAGATCACCATGCGGTAGTCCTTCACCGGACGGAGCACCTCGGGCAGCGCGGTCAGGATGAGCGCGGCGAGGACCGATCCCGTGATCGAGCCCATCCCGCCCAGCACCACCATGATCACCACCTCGATCGACTTGATGAAGGTGAAGGTGCCGGGATTGAGCCCGCCGTTGTAGTGCGCGAAGAGGCTGCCGCCCACCCCCGCGAAGCCCGCGCCGATGGCGAAGACGAGCACCTTGTAGCGCGTGGTCGGAATCCCCATCGCCTCGGCCGCGATCTCGTCCTCGCGCAGCGAGAGGAGCGCGCGCCCGTGACGCGAGTGCACGAGGTTCCAGTGCACGGCCAAGGTCAGGATGACGAAGAGCGTCACCGCGAAGAAGCCGGCGTAGGTCGGAATGTTGATGAAGCCGCGCGCGCCGCCCACCGCTTCCGTGTTCTGGATCACCACGCGGATGATCTCGCCGAAGCCGAGGGTGGCGATCGCGAGGTAATCCCCCTTGAGCCTCAAGGTCGGAATCCCGATCAGAAGACCGGTCCCCGCCGCGACCAAAGCCCCCGCGATCAAGCCGACACACAGAACGAGAAAGGAGTGCACGGGACCGGGGGCTTCCGGCGAAGCCCCGAGCACCGCAAGGATCCCCGGCCCCGCGTGCACTGCCGTGTAGGCGCTGACATAACCGCCGATCGCCATGAAACCGGCATGGCCGAGCGAGAACTGCCCCGCGAAGCCGTTGATAAGGTTCAAGCTCACCGCGAGGATGATGTTGATCTCCGCCAGCACGAGGATGCGGGTGAAGTAGGGATTGAGCATCGGCAGGACGAAGTACTGGACGAGCAGGAGTCCGACGAGCGCGCCGCCGTATCGAATCAGCCGCGCGGGCAGTGCGAGGAAGCGCTCGCTCTCCATCCGTGCGGCCGCGGGCGAAGCCGACATCGACTACACCTTTTCGCTGACCGCGCGGCCCAGGAGCCCCGACGGCTTCACGATCAGGATGAGGATCAAGAGCACGAAGGCGATGGCGTCACGATAGGTCGAGGAGAGGTAGCCCGACACCAAGGTCTCCGCGAGTCCAAGCACGAGGCCGCCCAGCACCGCGCCGGGGATGTTGCCGATCCCACCGAGCACGGCCGCGACGAAGGCCTTGAGCCCCTGCATCACCCCCATCTGCGGATCGAGCCGCGGATACGAGAGCTCGAACAGTACGCCGGCCGCGGCGGCAAGCGCGCTCCCGAGCGCGAAGGTGGCGGTGATGACGCGATCGGCCGGAATCCCCATCAGGCTCGCGGCGTCACGATTGAACGAGACCGCGCGCATCGCGCGACCGATCCTGGTGCGGAAGACGATCCAATTGAGCCCGAGCATGAGTACGCACGAACCGGCGAGGGTCATGATCTGCGGCGACGCTACCTTCACGCCGCCGAGGTTGTAGCTGGTCGACGGGACGATCGAGGGGAAGGTCCGCGGCGAGGAGCCGAAGACGAGCACCCCTGCGTTCTCCAAGAAGAGCGACACGCCGATGGCGGTGATGAGCGCGTTCAAGCGGGGCTGTTTCCGCACCGGCTTGTAGGCCAAGCGCTCGAGGATCACGCCGAGGAGCGCCGCGCCTCCCATCGCCACCACAAACACCACGATCACGCCGACGAAGGAGGTGCCGCTCTGCACCCCGCCCGTGCCGACGCTCGCGCCGACCCAGCCCGCGGCGTAGAGACCGAAGAACGCTCCGACCATGAAGACATCGCCGTGCGCGAAGTTCACGAAGCGCAGGATGCCGTAAACCATCGTGTAACCGAGGGCGATGAGGGCGTAGATGCTCCCCACCGAGATGCCGTTCACGAGCTGCTGTAGAAGCTCCTGCATCCGCCTCGTCTTCCTCGCGGCGCGCCGCTTAGGCTTTAAGGTGCGATCTGTTCGACGAAGGCGTACTTGCCGTTCTTGATCGTCAGGACGACCGCCGGCTTCTTCGCGTTCCGCTCGGAGTCGAGCGTGATGCTTCCGGTCACGCCCGGATAGCCCTGCGTCTGCGCGATCTTGTCACGAAGCGCGGCCATCGCGGCGCGCCGCGTCTGCGGGTTCTTCTCGCCGCCGGCCAGGAGCGCCTTCCATTGCTCGGGCTCGGTCGACGCGACCGCATCGAGCGAGGCGAAGAGCACGCGCGCCGCATCGTAGGCGAGGGCCGCCATCGCGTCGGGCACCTCACCATGCTTCGCCTTGTACTTCTCGATGAAGCCCTGGATGACCGGGCTCGTGTCCTGATCGGAGTAGTGATTCGAGAAGTAGCCTCCTTCGATCGCGGGGCCGCCCATCTCGATCAGCTTGGGCGAATCCCATCCATCGCCGCCGAGCAGCGGCCCTTGGTAACCGAGCTCGCGCGCCTGCCGCGCGATGAGCCCGACCTCAGTGTAGTAGCCCGGAACGAAGAGCCCTTCCGGCTGGGTCGAGAGGAGCGCGGTCAGCGCGCCTTTGAAGTCGACATCACCCGCCGTGTACGCCTCTTCGCCGGTGATCTCGCCGCCGAGCCCGGTGAAGGTCGCGCGGAACGAGTTGGCGAGCCCGATCGAGTAGTCGCTGCGCGCGTCCTTCAGAATGCCGACCTTCTTCAGGTTGAGCGATTGGCCGGCGAACTTCGCCATCACGGTGCCTTGGAACGGATCGATGAAGCAGACGCGGAAGATGTAGTCGCCCTGCTGGGTCACCTTCTCGTTGGTCGACGCGGGCGTGATCATCGGCACGCCGTTCTTCTGACAGATGGGCGCGCCTTGGAGCGAGTTGGACGAGGCAACCTCGCCGATCACCGCGATCACCTGGTCCTGGGAGACGAGCTTCTGCACCGCGGTGGCCGCTTCCTCCGGCTTGCCTTGATCGTCCTCGGTGATCACGCGGACCTGGACGCCGCCGATGCCGCCCGCCGCGTTCCGCTCCTCGAGCGCCATGGAAAGCCCGGCATGAGTCGACGTACCGAAGGTCGCCTTGTCGCCGGTCAGCGAGCTGTACTCGCCGATCCGGATCTCCTTCGCCTCCTGCGCGCAGCCGAAGACGCCCAACCCGAGGACACCCAGCGCGAGCAGGCTCACGCCCGCGAGGGCGCGCACCATCGAACGACGATCCATCGACCCTCCACCCATCGAACCAGTCCCCCTCATCGCGAATCCTCCCTGATCCTCGAACCTCTCGAGCTAGCCCGCGGATGGCCCGTGGCCGGACCGGCGGAACGTGCTGCCGCCGGGGAAAGCGCGCCCCGCGACATCGCTACGGCGATGCGAAGAACCTGTGGCCTGCTCCGCCGGGGAACGCGGTCCTGCGGTGGCCGCGACCGCGCGTGTCGCTCGACCGATCCTCGGGCCGAGCGGCTAAGCTCTAGAAAAAGCTGCCGGAAACTAGCAACGCCGGAAGCGTTGGGTCAAGCAGCGATCACCCGGAGGCAAAGTGCGAGACCTCAAGTAAGGCGTCGATCAACGTAGCCGAACGATGCGCGCTTCAACCTCGTTCGCATCCTGCCTCGCTCGCGCGAGATAGATCCCGTTCGGCAGGACGCGTCCGCGATCGTCTTTGCCGTCCCACGCGAGGACGCGTTCCCCCGCGCCCTCGGCCACGCCGGCATAGCGACGGACCTCTCGGCCATCGACGCCGTAGAGGGCGAGCTCATAGCGCCCCGCCTGCAGCGCGAGCCTCAAGCTGGTCGACCGACCGAAGGGATTCGGTGAAGCACTGAGCGCGAGCTCGACGCCCGGGGTCAGGTCGCGCGGATCGACCGCGACCAAGGAGCCTTGGCCGGTGTCGAGCGCGACGTCATCGATGTACCAGCCGAGCTTGTGCCCGGAGAAGTTGCTCTTGAAGAAGAAGCGGAATTGGAAGGGACCGCCGGCGTAGGCATCGAGCTGAAAGACCGCCGGACGCCAGCCGTAGACCCGACCGTTGTACGCCGGTTGGTTCGGCATGATGATCACGTTCTCGTCGGGATAGCCGCCCACCGGCTGCGCCACGACCCATCGATTCTGCGCCGCGTCCCAGACCTGCACGTTCCCGCCGTCGTCGCTCTCGATCCAGTAGTAGTTGGCGAAGGTCAGCGTGAGTCGACTCGTGCCGCTCAGGTCGAAAATCGGTGAGGTCAGGATCGAGGTCTTGAGGTCGTCGTACGCGCCCGCGAGATCGACCCCCCAACACTTGTCGCCGCTCGGCGGATTCGGCGGGCTCTGGATCGGGAAGGTCGGCGTGCCCCACTGCCACTCGTTGGTCGCGGAAAAGCCGCCGTTCGTGCTCTCGAAGGTCTGCGCGTCGACCAGCACCGGATTCCACGAGGTCGTGGCGGTGCCGAGCACGTCGAAGGTGGTGGCGGCGGCGCCATGCGCAGGCGACCAACCGGCGATGGCGACGTAACCGGTGCGCGCCGGCACGTTGGCGATGGTGTAGCTCCCGCCCGCTCCGGTGTTCGTCGTGTCGAGCGGCGTCTCGCGCACGACCACCCGCGCGTCGCTCAGGCCGAAGCCATGTTGATCGCGGACGGTGCCTGCCAACGCGCCCTTGGGCAACGGATCGAGGTCGAGCGTCGCCTCGTTCATCTGATTCGCTTCGACGCTGACGATGAAGTC
>CAZZAH010000014.1:0-22654 GCA_964652115.1 uncultured bacterium
GTCGCCGTAAGCCTGAAGGAAGTAGTTCGCGAGGAAAGGGATGTCCTCGCGTCGCTCACGAAGCGGCGGCAGATGGATGCGAAACACATTCAGCCGGTAGAAGAGGTCCTCGCGGAACTTCCCCTCCGACATCGCGACGCGGAGGTCCCGGTTCGTGGCCGCGACCACGCGGACGTTGACCTTGATGTTGAACTCAGCGCCGACCGGCCGCACGTCCATGTCCTGGAGCACGCGGAGCAACTTCACCTGCACCGACGCCGAGGTCTCCGCGATCTCGTCCAGGAAGAGCGTGCCTTGATCGGCCTGCTCGAAGTAGCCCCGCTTTCGGTCGCGCGCGTCGGTGAAGGCGCCGCGAACGTGGCCGAAGAGCTCGCTTTCGACCAGACCCTCCGGAATCGCCGCCGCGTTGACCGCGACGAACGGCTTGCCCGCACGCGTGCTCTGGAGATGCAGGAAGCGCGCGACCTTCTCTTTTCCGGTGCCGCTCTCGCCCGTGATCAGGACAGTGGTCTCGGTCGGCGCGATCTTCTCCACCAGGCGGAGCACGCGCTTCATCGGCTCCGACACGGCGACGATCGTTTCCGACTGCGCGGTCTCGGTGGAAGGGAGGTCCCGAACTTCGCCGTCGCGGCTCATCTGGGGTCAGTCATCGCTTTCTTCCGGCTGCTCGCCTTGTTCGCCGCCTTCGGGGCGCATGTGCGGAAAGAGGAGCACGTCGCGGATGCTGGCCGCGCCTGCCGCGAGCATCACCAGCCGATCGATCCCGATGCCGACCCCCGCGGCAGGCGGCATCCCGGTCTCGATCGCTTGCAGGAAATCCTCGTCGAGAACCTGGGCTTCCTCATCGCCGAGCTCGCGCAGTCGCGCTTGGTCGACGAAGCGCTGGCGCTGGTCGACCGGATCGTTGAGCTCGCTGAACGAGTTGCCGAACTCCCTTCCATCGATGAACAGCTCGAAGCGCTCGGCCAACTCTGCCGGCCGCTCGCGATGGACCTTGGCGAGCGGCGAGATCGCGACCGGATGATCGGTGACGAAGGTCGGCTGCACCAACTGGCCCTGGACCTTGAGATCGAAGAGCGCTTCGATCATGTGCCCTCGGCCGGCATACGGAGGTACCTCCGCTCCGCCGCGCACAAGCACCGCTCGGAGGTCCGCCTCGGGTGAGCTCAGCGCGTCGACGCCGGTGTGATCGCGGATCAGGTCGACCATCGAGCGACGCACGAAGGGGCGCGAAAGATCGATCTCCTTGCCGTTGTATGCCACGACTCCCCCGCCGGTCGCGGCGGTGACCGAGGTCCGGACCATGTCCTCCACCAGATCCATCGCGTCATGGTAGTCCGCGTAAGCCCAGTAGAACTCGAGCATGGTGAACTCGGGGTTGTGGTTGCGATCCATGCCTTCGTTCCGAAACACGCGGCCGATCTCGTACACCCGTTCGATGCCGCCGACCAGGAGCTTCTTCAGCGGGAGCTCCTCCGCGATTCGAAGATAGAGGCGCATGTCGAGCGCGTTGTGATGCGTCACGAAGGGACGAGCCATCGCTCCGCCATAGATCGCCTGAAGGACCGGGGTCTCTACCTCGAGAAAGCCGCGTTGATCGAGGTAGCGCCTCAGTGACGAGATCACGCCCGCGCGCACCTGAAAGACCCGCCGGCTCGCGGGATTCACGATGAGGTCGAGATAGCGGCGGCGATAACGCGCCTCGGTGTCCGACCACGCATCGAAGGTCTCGCCGTCCTTTTCCTTCACGCTCGGCAAGGGCCGGATCGACTTGCAGAGCACCTCGAGCTCGCTCACCTGAACCGTCGCCTCGCCGGTGCGGGTGCGCATCGGGACGCCGCGCACCCCGACGATGTCGCCGAGGTCGAGCAGGTCCAAGATCTCGAACACGCGCTCGCCAAGCTCGTCCTTCTTGAAGTAGAGCTGGATGCGGCCGCCCGGATCCTGGAGATGGGCGAAGAACGCCTTCCCCATCGGACGGATCGCCATCAACCGACCCGCCAAGGCCACCGGCGCAGCGCCGATCTTCGTGTCGAAGTCCTGCAGGAGCGCGTCGCTCGTGTGCGTCCGCGCGAAGCTATAGGGGTAGGGATTCACGCCGAGATCGCGCAAGCGTTGCAGCTTTTGGCGACGAATCTCGATCAATTCGGGACGCATGCGGACCTCCTTGACCCTGCGGCGTCACACCGACGGTGGGACGCATCGAGAACAATCGCTGAAGCTGGGAAACTAGCCCAGCGGCGGCGCTCCCCTCAAGGACGAGCGGTGACGCCCGACGCGCGTGCGACCCGTGCGGCAGAGGAACGCGAGGGGACAAGCGAGACAGTGGCGGAGCTCGAGCTTCGGAGGACACGCGCCCGAGATACCCAGATGGCAGATGGCGAAGTCGTAGCGCAGTGGGTCCTCTGGTGCGTATTTCCTGAGCGCCCGCGTGAGGTCTTCGGCCATCCCTCGACCGGGCGTGCGGCGTTGGGTCCACCCGAGGCGCGGTCCGATGCGCGTCCAGTGCGCGTCGAGCGGCAGCGTCAGCTCGGCGGGCGAGAGCAATCCGTGCCACAAACCCAGGTCCGTCCCATCCGCGGGGCGAATCATCCAACGCAGGAAGAGGCGCCACCGCTTGCAGACGCCGCCAAGCGAGGGATCGGGCAGGAGAAAGTGGAGGCCGCGCGAGCGCGGAGCGACGAGGGACGCGCGATCCCTCAGGTCGACGACCCAGCGAGCGAGCGCCTCGTCAAAAGTTGGCACATCGGCGCGCCGGATCACGAGGCTGGCGCCAAGACTCCCGTGCTCGCGCACCATCTCCGCCAGGGAATGGCAGAGCCCCACGCAGTCGGAGGTTCGATTGAACCGATAGCGAAAGCCCGGCAGGAATCCGGGTTCGAGATGCCGTCCCGCCTCAAGCGCCTGGCGTGGACGCGGCCCGAGCGCTTCCAGCAGCGTTCGCACCGTCTGATTGATCAGATCGACGCGACCATAGGCAAAAGCGGCCGCGATCATCGCCGCGATCTCCTGGTCCGCCGGATCGCTGTAACTTCGAACCACCCCCAGCGGGTCGGCCTCGAGGTGCCTTGACGCTCGGAACTCATCGATCAGTCGTTCGAGTGCCGCTCGCTCTCGCTCGAGATCGCGGCGCAAGCGCGCGGCCTCGCCGCCCGCGATCCCTTCCGCGCAAAGAGCGGTCGCGCGCGCCATCGATTTCGCTGGGCGAGCGGACCGGCTACCTTCTGCTCGAGCGCGCCGTTCGTTCGGTGACGCGGTGGCGCGACGGGAACGAGAGGAGGACGCCGATGTCGATCGAGGATTCATGGCGCGAGCTCGAGCAGGAGATCGAGCGCGCGTGTCGAGCGTCCGGTAGAGACCGAGCCGACGTGACGCTCGTCGCGGTATCCAAGACCTTCAGCGCGGACGATGTCCGCGAGGCGCATCGCATCGGCCTCCGCGACTTCGGCGAGAATCGCGCCCAGGAGCTCAAGTCGAAGGCGACCGAGCTCGAAGGGCTCGACTTGACCTGGCATCTGATCGGAAGCCTCCAGACGAACAAGGTGCAGACGGTCCTCCCTCTGCTCGGTCTTCTGCACTCGCTCGACCGATCGGCTTTGGTCGAGGAGATCGCGCGGCGCGCGACGCGCCCGGTCGACGCGTTGATTCAAGTCAAGACCACGGACGAGCCGAGCAAGTCGGGCGCGGCGATCGACGAGGTCGCGGGGTTGATCGATCTCGCCGCCGAAGTCCCGACCATTCGCCTGCGTGGCTTCATGACGATCGGTCCGCTCGACGGTGACGAAGCGGCCGTACGCGGTTCGTTTCGCGCGCTGCGTGGGCTCAGGGATCGAGAAGCGGCGCGCAGACCCGAGCTCGACCTCTCGGCGCTTTCGATGGGAATGTCGGGTGATTTTGCCTGGGCGATCGAGGAAGGCGCGACCCACATTCGAATCGGATCGCGCCTCTTCGGAAATCGCGCTCGCGCGATGTGACACCGCGGCCCTTCGGGTAAGCGCCGCAGGTTTCGGTGAGAGCGTCCGACGAGCGCACTCGCGTGCTCCACCGAGCCGCTTAGCTCTCGCGAAGCAGCGATTGAACGATCGATTCCACCGTCTCCTTGGGCTGGAGCCCGGTGAAGGTGTTCACGATCCGTCCTTGCTTGTCGAGGATGTGCATCGTCGGAATGCGGCCGCTCGGCACATACTGTGAGGCGACCGTCTGACCCTGCGCGGAGCCCGCGAGCAGGAGCATCGGATAGTTGATCTGCTGCTTCTGCACGTACGGCGCGACCGCGGTGGCGCCGTTCTGATCGAAGGAGACCCCGACCACCTCGAGGCCGTCCTTCTGATAGGTTGAATAGAGCCCGATGAGGTCGGGGATGCCCTTGCGGCAGGGCGGACACCAGGTGGCCCAGAAGTCGAGGATGACCACCTTCCCGCGGAAGGACGAGAGTTTGACATCTTTCCCCTGGAGATCCTTGAGCGAGAACTCCGGAGCGGCCTTGCGCGCGGCGCTCGCGGGGAGAGCGGCTGCCGTGCTCGAAGGCGACGGCGAATCCCCCGCGTTGCACGCGCTCAGGAGAAGCGCCAAGCCGGCCAGCGCTCCGCCGAGAGAGCCGAAGAGGCGCGCGCCTCGCGCCGCGGATCCTTGGGACTTCGATGCTTTCACGCTGCTCCTCCCGATGGGCCTTGGGCCCGCTGCGATTGGTGGTTGGGATTGCCCGGACGACTCGTGCGGCGCGGGTCGGGCGGAGTATAGCATCGCCCGCCGGAGAATCGGATGACGCCGCGGGCCGGAGTCCTCACGGTGAGCGACCGAAGCTACCTCGCGTTGCGAGAGGACGCGACCGGCCCTCTGATCGCGGCGCGATTGGAAGCTGCCGGCTTCGTCGTCGCGGCGCGGGAGATCCTCCCCGATGATCGCGCGCGAATCGCCGCCACCTTGAGAGCCTGGAGCGAGCTCCCCCTCGAGCTCATCTTGACCACCGGCGGGACCGGACTCGCGCCTCGAGATCAGACGCCGGAAGCAACGATCGAGGTCGCGCATCGGACCATCGCCGGAATCCCTGAGTGGATTCGGGGGGTCACCGCGGCGAAGCACCCCTTCGCTGCTCTCTCCCGCGGGGTCGCCGTCATCCGCAACCAGACCTTGATCGTGAATCTCCCCGGCAGCCCGAGGGCGGTCGAGGAGTACTTGGACCTTCTCTCCCACATCCTTCCCCACGCCCTGGGGCAGATTTCCCAACGCGCGAGCTTCGGAGTGACGCCTCCTCATATCGACGTGCGGGGCGAGAAAGAAGAGGGCGAAGAAGGCCGATAGACCTCCCGAAGGCGCGGGCGAATGGCATCAGCCCGCCCGACCGAGGGAGGTCTTGCCATGCTGCACCCGCGCCCGTCCCGGCGCGCCGCCTCCGTCGCGGCGCGGGCGCTTCTGATCTTCATCCTACAGTCGCTCCTCTTCGCACCCGCTCACGCGGATCTCACCGTCACGCAATCCCGGAAGCTGGACCCGATCCTTCGTCAAGCGATCGCGCGATACGAGCAAGGAGGGTCGATCGATGCGCCGTCGCGCGGGCTCACGGCTTCGAGCGCTCTCTTTGCCTGGCCGAGCGACGATGGCGCCGAAACGCGCATTCCATGTTGGATCCACTTCGATCCCGGCGCGTCGCTGCCGGAGTGGCTCGAGGCGAAGGTCAGTGCTCCAGGTCGCGCGCGATCGCGCATGACCGTCGCTCAGGTCGAACGCCTCGCGAGCGAGGAGGCAGTCGAGCGCATTATCGCCTCCATGCGAACGAGGCCCCTCCTCGACGCGAGCGTGACCGAGGTCGGCGCTACCTGGGCCCACGATCCGCACGGCGATCCCCCGGTCTACGGCGGCTACACCGGGGCGGGAGTGCTGCTCGGCGTCGTCGACACCGGCGTTGATCTCGAGCATGAGGACCTGCGCGCCGACGGCCAGACTCGGCTCGAGTCGCTTTGGGATCAGACCGCGCCCACCTTGAGCGCTCCGTCCGGCTTCTCGTACGGCCGCGAATGGAGCGCGGCCGAAATCAACGCGGGCGGCAGCAACGAGCGTGACACCGAGGGACATGGCACCCACGTGATGGCAATCGCCGGCGGGGACGGCTCGGCGACCGGGCTCGGCAAGCCGGCTTATCGCTTCGTTGGGATGGCACCGCAGGCGAGGCTCATCGCGGTCAAGACCGACTTCTACACCGCGAGCGTGGTCGACGCCGTGCAGTACATCTTCGATCGAGCAGCCGCGCTCGGCGTGCCGGCGGTGGTGAATCTGAGCCTCGGACATCACTTTGGTCCGCACGACGGAACCGAGGACACCGACCGCGCGCTGGCGGCGCTCGCCGGTCCCGGCCGCATCATCGTCGCGGCGACGGGGAACGAGCAGGCCCTCGGTATTCACGCGGAAGGAACCTACGCGGCGAGCGACTCGCTCGACCTCACGCTGCAGGTCGATGGCTATCTGCCGCACGCCGGAGCGAACAACGACTACCTGCTGATCGACGGCTATTACACACAGGCGAGCCCGATCTCGATCACGGTGATCACGCCGAGCGGGAAGCTCGTCGGTCCGATCCATCCAGGCGCGAAGGTGGATCAGGCCACGGTGGACGGTGGGGTCTACATCGAAAACGATTGGGTCGATCCGGCGACCGACGATCGCGAGCTCTTCATCCAGATCTACGACAAGCTCGCGAGCAACTCGCCTGTCTCCGGCGTCTGGACTCTTCGCGTTCACGGCGAGGCGCAAGCGGAGTCGACCGGCGAGCTCGACCTCTGGATCTACCAGGCTTCGCTCGAGGCGAGGTTCCTTCAAGGGATGAGCGCGGAGGAGTTGATCTCCTCCCCCGCTTCGAGCGACTCGGTCATCGCGGTCGGCGCCTACATCACGAAGAAGAGTTGGAAGAGCCGCAACGGAAACACCTATCAGTACTCGGGCGGGCTCTCACTCGGAGAGAGCGCGCCCTTCTCCAGCCACGGCCCCAGGCGCGACGGCGAGCTGAAGCCCGACCTCTGCGCCCCCGGCATGGCGATCGGTTCCGCGCTCTCGAGCGATGCCTCGGTGGCGGAGGAGTACATCCTCGACGACGGCGTGCACGCGGTCGATCAGGGAACGAGCATGGCCGCTCCCCACGTCAGCGGGCTCGTCGCGTTGATGCTTCAAGTACACGGACCACTCTCGAAGTCGGCGGCGCTCCGCGTTCTCCGCGAGAGCGCGCGCGGAGACCAGTTCGCCACGGGTCTCCCCAATCCGATCTGGGGTGCGGGAAAGATCGACGCGATCGGCGCGACGGCGCAGGAGACCGGGGTCGTACTGAACGACGTCCGAATCTCGCGCAATCGCGATGGCACGCTGCTCGAGTGGGACGTTCAGGTCGACGCCGGTTCACTCGAGTTTCGCGTGATGCGGGTGGACGGCGAGGGTAACGAAGAGCTCGTCGCGAAAGTTGGGCCGGGTCCGCACTACGTGCTGCTCGATCCTCCGCGAGCGAACGCGCGAGAGACGGCCTACTGGTTGATCGCGCTCGAGGCTGGGCGACCGCTCGCTCGCTTCGGTCCTTACGTTCCGACCGGTGACGCGCCCGCGCTCGACTTCGACTTTCCGGCACCTCGGCCCAATCCCACGCGCGACGGCGTGAGCGGAACGGTTCGGGTTCCGTCGGAGGGCCGCCTTCGCATGGAGGTCATGGACGCTTCCGGGCGGCGCGTGAAGAGCTGGGAGCTCTCCGCCTTCGGTCCGGGGAACATCGAATATCGCTGGGACGGACGACTGGCAGACGCGCGCCGAGCTCCGACCGGAATCTACTGGCTCCGCGCGTCGATCGGGATGGAGAACCGGACCCACCGCATTCTCCTACTCAGGAAGTAGCCGGGACTCGAAGGACTCATTCGTATGGACGATCGATTCGAGCTCTATCGGACCCTCGCGCGGAAGACGCCGAGCAAGATCCTTCTCCTGGTCGTCGACGGTCTGGGCGGCCTGCCGCACCCGGAGTTTGAGCATCGATCGGAGCTCGAGGCGGCCGTGTTGCCGAACCTCGATCGACTCGCGGCCGATTCAGCGACCGGGCTCTCGCTGCCGATCGCGCCCGGCGTGACGCCAGGCAGCGGCCCCTCTCACCTCGCGCTCTTCGGTTACGATCCACTGCGCTACGACGTCGGCCGCGGAGTGCTCTCCGCGCTCGGCATCGACTTCGAGCTCTTGAGCGGCGACGTGGCGGCGCGCCTCAACTTCTGCACCGTCGACGACGACGGCCGCATCCTCGATCGCCGCGCCGGCCGCATTCCGACGGAGGTCTGTGCTCGCCTTTGCGCGCGCCTCTCCGCCATCCGCATCCCCGGAATCGAGTTCTACATTCGGCCGGAGATGGACTATCGCGCGGCGTTGGTGCTTCGAGGCTCCGGCTTGGACGGACGCGTCTCCGACTCGGATCCACTGCAGGAGGGCGTCGCCCCGCTTGCCGTTCAACCGCTGGTGCCGGAGTCGATGCGCACGGCCGAGATCGTGAACGCCTTCATCGATGAGGCGCGCACCACGCTTCGCGACGAGCACGCCGCGAACATGGTCATCCTCCGCGGCTTCGCGCAACACCAGGGCTTCCCCTCGATGCGGGAGATCTGGCAGCTCGATCCGCTCTGCCTCGCGGTCTATCCGATGTACCGCGGCGTCTCGCGGCTGGTCGGCATGAAGGTGATGTCGTGCGGCTCCACGCTCGATGACGAGGTGAAGGCGCTCGAGGACAGCTGGAACGACCACGACTTCTACTTCCTCCATGTGAAGAAGACCGATTCGGCGGGAAAGGCCGGGGACTTCCTGCGCAAGGTCGAGGTGCTGGAGGCGGTCGATCGGATCGTGCCTCGGCTCTTGGACCTGCACCCGGACGCGATCGGGATCACCGGCGATCACGCCACTCCGAGCCTGATGCGAGGGCACAGCTGGCATGCGGTGCCCACCTTAGTGTGGTCGCGGCGCTGCCTGCCGGATGCCGTGACCGCGTTCCAGGAGCGCGCGCTCGCTTCGGGCAGCTTGACGGGAATGCGGCATGTGGATCTCCTGCCGCTCCTGATGGCGAACGCGGGTAAGCTCCACCAGTATGGAGCCTGACCCGAAGGTCGATCCCACAACCAAGCTCTCGAGTTGCGTCATCGGTGTGCTGGCGAAAGCCCCGATCGCCGGCCGCGTGAAGACCCGCCTGCAATCGATCTGGAGCCCGGAGGACTGCGCGCGTTTTCAGGACGCGTGCCTTCGCGACACCCTCGCCCGAGCCCGGCGAATCTCCACGATGATGCCGGTTATCGTGGTGGAGCCGATCGAAGAGGGGACGCGCTTCGCGCGGAGCCTCCCCTTCCCTCTCTCGGTGCGCGCGCAGTGCGACGGTGATCTGGGCGCGCGAATCGCCGCGGCGTTCGAGCATCTGTTGCGCGAAACCGGCGCGAGCGCGGCGCTCCTCGTCGGGAGCGACAGCCCGGACCTACCGGATCGGATCTGCTACGAGGCGGCCGACGCGCTCGGCTCGAACGACATGGCGCTCTCTCCGTCGAGCGACGGAGGATACTGCCTGATCGGGCTCCGCCGCGATGCGGTGCATTCCGTGGCGGCGCTCACCCGTGTCTTCGAAGAAGTGCCTTGGTCGAGCTCCGAAACGCTGTTGAAGCAGCGGGCACGCGCGGAATCGCTGGGGCTCACGGTCGCGCTCGTGTCGCCATGGACCGATGTGGATGATCCCGCGGACGTCGAGCGGTTGCGCGCACGTCTTCTAGCGATGGAAGCGAGCGAACGCGCCCCAGCCGTCGCGCGGTTTCTCGCCGAGCAACCCTCTTAGCGCGCCTGCGGGGACGCCGGACGCGTCGGGCCCGCAATCGGATTGTCGAGCAGCGGCGCCTGCGCCAGCTTCCTCGAGAGCAAGAACTCCACGCGCCGATTGCGCGCGCGTCCCGCTTCGTCCTTCGAGCGTGTGATCGGATGGGTGTCGCTGTAGCCCGCGGCCACGAGCTTCGTGCTCGGGACCCCGCCGCGCTCGATCATGGTTCGCACGACCGTTCCGGCGCGCGCGGCGGAAAGCTCCCAGTTCGAGGGAAAGACCGGCGTTTCGATCGGCACGTCGTCGGTGTGCCCCTCGACCCAGATGCGGTAGGGATAAGCGCGAAAGTAAGGAGCGAGCTGCGAGAGGATCGGCCACGCCTCCTCACGCAGAGTCGCCTGCCCGGTCTCGAAGAGCACCCTTCCTTGAAGGCGGATGCGCATCCCCTCGCCGGTCTGCACGACCTCCATCGGTCCGCCCGGATCGCCGAAGCGCTCCTCGATCGCGTGCTCCACTTCTCGCCGCTGCGTCTCCTCGCCGGCCGACGCGATCCCTTCGCTGGGCGCGCTCGAGAGCTGCGCCGTGTCCGGAGCACGATCGCGTGCACCGAATGCGGTCTGAACGCTCCCGACGAGCTGCCGATACTTCACCACGTCCATGGTCGAGTAGGCCGCCATCGCGATGAAGAAGACGAGCACCAGGCTCATCATGTCCCCGTAGGTCAGCGCCCACTCGGGCGCGGCGTCGTTCGCGTCGGGAGGCGGGGGAAGGAGCGGCGGCTTCATCTCGGTTTACGCCGCGCGCCGGAGCCGATCACGCGACTCCAATCGCCTCACCACCGACGGCTCCAGCATCACGTGGAGTCGCCGCTCGACCATGCGCGGATGATGGCCCGCCATGATGGAGAGGATTCCGAAGACGACCAGCTCCTTGTTCAGCAGCTCTTGGCGCGAGCGCTCCGCCAGCTTGTCGGCGATCGGATTGAAGACGAGGTACGCGAGGGTCGCGCCATAGAAGGTGGTCAGGATCGCAACCGCCATTGAGCCGCCGATCTTCGATGGATCGTCCATCAGGGTGAGCATCTGCACGAGCCCGATCAGCGTGCCGATCATGCCGAAGGCCGGCGCCGATTGGCCCATCCCGCGGAAGATGCGTTGGCCTCGGTCGTGCCGCTCGATCACGCTCGCGACCTCGCTCCTTAGTGTCGATTCGATCACGTCGGGCGGAGCTCCTTCCAAGCAGAGGTCGACCGCGCGCTGGAGGAATCGATCGGAGACAGGGTGCCTTTCCATCGCGAGCAGGCTGTCCTTGCGCACGATCTCCGCCAGCTTGGACAGCGAGCGCACCAACTCCGCCGGAGCGATGATCCGCTCGAGGAAGGCCTGGCGTACGACCGGCAGCGTCGTCGCGAGGACGGAGAGCGGGAATCGGATCAGCGTGGTGGCCAGGGTCCCGCCGAGCACGATGGCGAGCGAAGGGAGATCGAGGAACGCGCGCCGCGTCGGCCCGAGCCAGACTGCTCCGCCGATGAAGAGCACGCCGATCAGAATGCCGAGGATCGTCGCTCGGTCCATCGATCGCACGGCTTAACCGATCGAGTGACGTGCTTCGGGCCGCGCGACCTCGGCCAGCGGCAGCGTGAGGGTTGCCGCCGCGGTGCCATCCGGTGCCCAATCCCAAAGCAGCGTGCCGCCATAGTGGTGAATGACGGTGCGAGCGAGGGTCATCCCCTCAGGCGAACGGCCGTCGCTCAATCCCAGCCTCGCCGCCATGGCGACGTAATCCGATTCGGTCGGCAACGCGACATCGGCGTCGAGACGACCGCGCACGCGCAGGAAGACGCGAGGGGCGGCGCCGCGGGCCAGACGGCTATCGACTTGGATCGAGCCGGGGCCGCCGAGATGATGCGCCACCTCATCGAGCAACGCGGTTAGCGCCAACACCCACTTCTCGACATCGACCCACAGGCGCTGGTTGTCGGTGAGTTGCGGGAGCTCGAACCGAATGCCTCGCGCGAAGAGGCGACTTCTCACGCGCAGCATCGCGCGATCGAAGAGCGTGGCGAAGTTGACCGCTTGATCGCGCCAGAGCACGCTCTGCGCGCGAAACTGATCGAGGAGCGCGACCGTCTCGAGCCTCGATTGAAGCCATTCCGCCTGAAGATCGAGCGCGGAGAAGAGCTCATGCGGGCGAGCCTCCTCGCCGAGCTCATCCTTGAGCGCCCAGAGGTAACCGCGAAGCGCCGCCACCGGACGCAGCAGCGATTGCGTGAGGAGCGCGAGCGTTCGATCGCGCCGCGCCTCGTTCCGCCGATACCATTCCTCGTTCGTCGCCTGCTTCAAGTCCTTCAGACAGATGAGCACGCCGGCGGCGGAATCGGTGTCGACCTGAACCCGCTCGAAGGTCGCCTCCACCTCGTTGTCGTTCCCTTCACCGTTCGAGATGCGAAGCGTTCGGACGACCGGCACCTCCTGTCGCGCGGCGAGCTGCGTTGCCGCGGCGAAGGCGACGGCAGTCGCCCCGTGCAGCGCCGACTCGAGCGGGTGGCCGACGAGGTCGATGGCGTACTGCTGCAGCAGGAACTCCGCCGATTCGTTGACGGCGAGGATCACGCCATCGGGATCGACCAGCAGCACCGCATCGGCGGTCATCGCGAGCAGGCGTTCGAGGTATCGAGTCGTCGACGCGAGGGCACGTTGGGCGGAGGCTTCTCCCAGCTGGGACCTCTGCCAGCGCGCGATCACCATGCCACCCAAGCGGCCGAGAAACCCGAGCTCTTCCTCCGAAGCCGGAAGTTCGGGACAGCCGGGAAGCGGCCGGTAGAGCACGAAGCCCACCACGCCCTCCTCCGCCTCGAGCGGAAGGAAGACCTCGCCCGCGGATGCAGGGATCGAGAGCGCGGCGTGAGCCTCCGCCTCCGCGCATTCGACCGCGTCACCCAAGGTCGGGATCGTGCCTGCCGGGAGCGGAGCACCCCACACTCCCGCCAGGTCGTAGCGATCGCGCCCATCGTCGCGCACGTAGAGGTAAAGCCGCCAGAGTGGCACCAACGCCTGCGGCATGCGCGCGGCGATCAGCGCCTCGAGATCATCACCGAGTCGAGTCGGAGAGGGATCGGCCGCGAAGAAGGGCTCGAGGAGCGTGCGCTCCCAACCCATCCAAGAGTCATCTTGCTTTGCGCTGCTTGACGGCGCCGAGGCCGAAATCATCTGGCTGCACCTCCTGCAAGTCCTTCGCACTCGGCTCGACGCGTGACATCCTCGTCCCGCGTTCGGCGACCTCTAGTGAAGTAGGTTGAGGAAGACCTCCGCCTTCTCCAGCTCGCCCTCGAGCTCCGCTTCGAAGGAAGCGCGGACCTCGTCGGTCAGGCCAATGCGCTCGATCATCATCGGGTCGAACGGCCCGCGCGGCAGCGGGTCGCCCCCTTCGCGCATCAGAATCTGGTGGCTGAGCTCATCGGCCACGTGGATGAGCGCGCAGAGCTGCGGGCTCTGTCGGGCCCGCTCGGGCTCATGGTGGCAGGCGATCGCCTCGGTCACGCCGGCGGGAAAATTCCACCGCTGCGCCATCAAACGGCCCACCTCCGCGTGATCGAGGCCGAAGGTCTCGCGCTCGATCGGCATCAACGCGGTCTCACCCGCGAGCGCGCGATCGAGGAGCTTCGAGAACTCGGCCGAAAAGTAGTGATCGAAGATCACGCGGCCCATGTCGTGGATCAGCCCGGCGAGGAAAGCTTCTTCCGGGTCGACCAGTCGAAGTCGCTTGGCCAGAAGTCTCGCGGTGGTGGCGCATCCGATGGAATGCCGCCAGAAGAGTCCGCGATCGAAGCGCTTGGTCTGCGCCGGTCCGGCGAAGGTGTTAAGGAGGGTCGCGGAGAGCGCCATGTTCCGGATCGTGCGGAAGCCGAGGAGGAGGATGGCGTGGCTGATCGAGGAGATTCGACGGTTCAGCCCATAGAACGGCGAGTTCACGATCTTGAGGATCGACGCGACCATCGCCTGGTCCATGCTGACCGCTTCCGCCACCTGTTGTCCCGTCGCCTTGGGGTCCTCCACCAGCGCCAGGATCCGCGTCACAACCGGGGGTAACGTCGGCAGGTTGTCCACGCGATTGAGGACCGGCCGCACCTTCTCCCGCAGCAACGGATCGGTGGTGTCTTCCGGACATCCCTGATTCATCGAGCCTCCTCCTTGCACCTTCTTCGCGCGGCGTCGGGGCGAGCCCTCATTACTTCCCGCGCGCGACCGGAGTAAGCCGCGCGCAAGGCGCCCGTTGCCACCAAGCGAGGTATCGGCGCTCCGGAGGAGGAACTTGAAAGAGGAGAAAGAATGTGGGAACCGCGAGCCGCTCCGCGCCCGCTAAGGGGTCGCCTTCTTCGGCGCGAATTCCTGCAGATACTGGAGCACCCCGTCGGCTAGCGCCTCGGCCAGCTTCTGGCGGTACTCGGGAAGGACCAGCCTCTTCCGATCGGTCTCGCTCGAGATGAAGCCGACCTCCACCAGAATCGATGGGATCTGATACGACTTGAGCACGGCGAACCCAGCCTGCCGAACGCCTCGCGCCCGAGCGAGATCTCGATCCGCGAGGAGATCGAGGACCACCTCGGCCAGCCGGCTGCTCCGCCTCAGCGTGTCCGACTGCCGCAGGCTGATCGAAAAGGGCAGGCCCCCGATCGCGGCGTCCTCGCTCACCACGTAGTCGGGATCGGCCTCGTTCTCCAACCGGGCGGCCTCTTTCGCGCCTTCGTCGGTCGCCGCGCCGATCGACAGGAAGTAGACCTCGGCGCCACTCGCCTTCCGGTCCGGGGACGCGTTCAAATGGATCGACACGAAGAGATCGGCGTCCGCCTCCTCCGCCTTCCGGAATCGGCGCCGGAGAGGGACGCGCTCGTCCTCCTCGCGCGTGCGAATTACCTTCAAGTGCTCTTCCGCCGAGAGCCGCTCCGCCATTCGCTTCGCCACATCGAAGGCGACCTCCTTCTCCTTGAGGTCACCACCGACGGCACCCGGATCCTCTCCTCCGTGGCCGGGATCGATTACGACGATCCTCCCGCTGCCGGAAGGAGGGCCAGGTCGAATCGATGCGGGCGCGCGATCGCCCGCCGCGTTGGCGGTTCCTGAAGCCTTCACGCCGGCCGCCGTCACATCGACCACGAGACGATCGGGCAGGTCACGGTCCCTGGCGAGGAGGAAGGCCTTCGCGGTGCTCGATCGATTGAAGGAGATCCGAAGCAGCGTCCCCTTGGGCACCGCGCGGAAGGCGAGCCGAGAGAGAAGCCCGGTCGGCTTGGGGAGCGCGAAGCTCTCGGGCGGCCTGGCCACGTCATCCAGCGCGAGGCTCACGGCCGAGTCTCCCTCCGCCGTCATGCGGTACGAGGTGGTGGGAGCCGCGAGCTCGAGCACGACACGCGTCCGCTCCGACGTCGCGCCCACGCGAGCGCGCAGAAGCTGGGTCGCGACCGCTTCGACAGGCATCGCGCAGAGCAACGCGGTCGAAACCGCCGCCAGGGCGAGGGCCGAGACCAAAGCCTTCGTCCGATGCACGGAAGTCCCCGAGGTGGTTACAGTCCGGCCGAGTGCCGGGCCTTCGCCTCGTCTCAGTCGAGCTTCGAGGCCGGGGACAGCATATACGACGAAGGATCACGGGGCACGCCGTCGACGTGGATCTCGTAATGCAGGTGTGATCCGGTCGAGCGGCCGGTGGAGCCCACCGCCCCGATCTCCGTGCCTCGCGTGATCTCCTGATCGACCTCCACCTCGACCGTGCTCATGTGGCAGTACACCGTTTCCACGCCGTGGCCGTGGTCGATGCGCACGCACTTGCCGAAGTCGCCATCGTACCCCGCGTGCACGACCTTCCCGTCCGCGGTGGCAAAGACCGGCGTTCCGTTCGGGGCCCTGAGGTCCAGCCCGTTGTGCTCGCCACGCTCGCCGGTGAAGGGATCCGATCGCACCCCGAATCCGCTCGAGATCGTGTACCCCGACTTGAGCGGTGACGCGCTGGGGGTCTGCGCGAGCAGTGCGTTCTTCACCGCCAGTGAATCGAGTGTCGCCTTGTAGGTCTCGCGCTGGAGACCGACACGCCGAATGAGCGCGTCGAGTCGCCGGGTTTGCCCGTTGACCGACGCCGCTAGCTGTCCCTCGGAATAGCGCGAGATCTCGGACGCCGCGAGGAAGGGGCCACCCACACCTGCGCGGAGCGAGTCTGCGCTCAACGGCTCGATACCGGCCATGGCTCGCGCCCGCGCCTCCAGGCGTTCGTTCTCCGCCATCACCGTTTCAAGCTGCTGGATGAGGACCTCCGTTCCGTCGAGGTGATTTCGGAGGAGCGAGTTCTCCGACCGGACTCGACGTGTGTCCTGCTTGAGCTTGAGGTTCTTGAAGTAGTAGAAGCCGCTGCCTGCGACGAGGGCGACGTTTATGGTGAGGAACATGAGCAGGCCAAGAACGAAGGAAAACGACACCTTGAAACTGCGGACCAGACCACGGTCGGGAACGACCGTAAGATTCCAAATCCTCTGAGCCATTCGCTCCTTTCCCCGGGAGCCTTCCCTGGCCTCCTGGCGTGCCCCGCTCCTGCGGTTGCACGGTTGGAGGGGATCTCGGTCGATCGGCGAGCGGCCCCCGCGACGAAACCTCCTACGGTCCGTGTCGCGGGCCCGATCCTCCGTCGCAAACCGACCGGCATAGGCCTACTGGGGAGGCGCCGCCGACCCATCCATGGGTCCGCCGCGCGAAACCCCGACTCACGCCGGTGGAGTGGCTCGACCTTCTGATCCCTAAAGTTTTCGATTTTCGAAGGGTCGGAGTGGCATCCTGCCGGATCCGTCTGGCGAAGAGGACTCCCACCCTCATCGCGTCGACCGCTAGCCCGGGACGGCTGGCTTCGCGGCACCGCTCGGGCCCGAGGCATCGGGCACGGCGGGGATCCGGTTGACCCTTCGTAGAGGCACAACCCGAGCGGGACCGTAACAACCGACTCACGCCATGTCAACGAACGGTTGGCTGCCTCGCAGCCCCGCCTCCGCTGCCGCTATCCGATTTTCCAGCTTGAGTTTGGATCTCGATCAGGGGTTGCTGGCTTCGTCGACCGGAAGGGCGAGGAACCACTGCGCCTCACCTCGGGCCATATGGAGTACGGCCGGACGCGCCGCTGCGTGCGCGCGGCGGAGCGCCGCCTTGAAGTCCCCTTCCTGTTCGACCGCGGCACCATCCACTTCGAGCACGAGGTCGCCCGTCTGAATCCCGACGTCGGCCGCGATCCCACCGGTCGAGACCGACTGAACCACCAGGCCATGTCCCGTTCCGAAGGGACTCGCCTCCGCGTCCCCAGGCATCGGTGATACCTCGATCCCCAGCTCCGTCGGCCCCGGATGAGCTTCGGGGGCCGATTCGTCCTCCGCGGTGGACGGACGCTCGTTGAGCGCGACCTCGGCGAGCACCTCTGAGCCGAAGCGCGAGATTCGGATCGCCACCCGTCTCCCCACCTCGGTCCGCGCGACCTGGAGCCGCAGCCCGGCCACGTCGCGAACGGGGTGATGATCGAACTCGAGGATCACATCTCCGGCCCTGATTCCGGCCGCTTCCGCCGGGGTCCCGGGTTGAACGTCGCGCACGAGCGCCCCCTGCCCCGGGGAGAGCTTGAGCCCACGCGCCAAATCGGGATCGATCTCCTGCAGAACGACGCCGAGGTATCCACGGATCACACGACCGCGTGCCACCAAGCTCTCCGCGATCTCGCGCGCCAAGTTGATCGGGATCGCGAAGCCGATGCCGTTGCCTGGCCCACTGAACGCGGTGTTGATGCCGATGGCCTCGCCGCGCGAGTTCACCAATGGCCCGCCGCTGTTGCCGAAATTGATCGAGGCATCGGTTTGGATGAAGTCCTGGTAGGTCGGCGTTCCTCCGCGGATCGAGACTTCGTTCCGCCCCTTCGCGGACACGACACCGACGGTCAAGCTTCCCTCGAAGACACCGAGCGGATTCCCGATCGCGGCGACCCAGTCGCCGATCTTGAGCGCCTCGGAATCCCCGAGTGGCACCGTGGGAATGGGCCGATCGCTCTTCACTCGGAGCACGGCAACATCGGTCTCGGAGTCCGCGCCGATGAGCTCGGCGGTGAGCTTCCTCCCGTCGGCTAGATGAACCACGACGTTCGACGCCCCCCGCACCACGTGAGCGTTGGTGAAGACGAGGCCGTTCGCGTCGACCACGAACCCGCTACCCGACGACGGCACCGCGATCTCACCGTCGATGTTGAAGGGAAGCGGGGCTTCCTCATCTCCCTGCGGAAGCTCCCCGTCATCGCCACCCGAGACGCTCGGATGTTGGATCCAGCGCTTTGCCTCCACGGAGACCACGCCGGGCAGCACCGCATCGGCCACGGAGACGAAGGGACTTGTAGCGGAGGCCGCCTCGCTGGTCGCTTGCGCGTGCACCAGGGTTGGACGGAAGCCGCCGGCGGCGCCGTAGCCGAGAAGCGCGCCAAGGCCAAGAATCGCGGCAGTCCAGACGATGAATCGCGCGGCGACCTGTGAAGTGCGCATGGGGCAGTCTCCGGGTGGGAAGTGTCGACTCGAAGGATAGCGATACGAGGCTAGGAAGTGTCAGGGCGTTTCACCGGAGGCAAAGGTGCACGCTTCCATCACCGGACACTCGTCTACTCGAAGCCAGCGGGTATACTGCCGCCCATGCCATTCAGCCTGTCGATCGAACGTGGTCCGATCTACTTCGTCAGCGACGTTCATCTCGGAGCGAATATCGGGCCCAAGGAGCGTGAGTCGTGGCTGCTCGATCTCCTCAAGGAGGTGCCTGGTCAAGCGGGCGCGCTCTTCGTCTTGGGGGATCTGTTCGAGTTCTGGTTCGAGTACCGGCATGCGATCCCCAAGGGGACATTTCGAATCGCGAGGGCTCTGGCGGACGCAGTCGACTCCGGCGTTCCAGTCGTCTACCTCGGCGGAAACCACGATTTCTGGCTCGGCAGCTACCTCCGGGATGAGCTCGGGGTTCAAGTTTCCTTGGAGCCGATCACGGTGCGGCTCCACGGTCGCACCGTCCACCTCGCGCACGGAGACGGGCTCGGCCCCGGCGACAACGGCTACAAGGTGCTCAAGGCGGTACTTCGGAATCCGCTCGCCATCGCCGGCTACCGCTCGATCCACCCTGACCTCGGCATCCCGCTGGGCTACGGTGTCTCCTCACTCAGTCGACGTCACACGCAAGCACGAGAGGTGCTACTGCCGAAGATCCTGCGTGATGTGGCGCGGCCGAGAATCCAGGGCGAGGTGAGCGCGATGGTGATGGGTCACGTTCACGAGCCGGCGCATTTTCGCGATCACGGACGCGACTTCCTCATCATTGGCGACTGGATCGAGAACTTCACCCACGTGCGGATGATCGACGGGGAATTCCGTTTGCTGCGGCGAAATGGCGAGAGCTACGACCTCGTTCCGAGCGAGCCTTTCCCCAGCCCCTGACTCAGCCGTTCAGCGAATCGGAACGTTAGAGACTCGGGCATCGAACTCGTCCGAGCGAACAGACGGAGTTACTGCCAATCGGCGCGGATCGAGACTCGATGCTCCTCGCCCAGGTTGTCGCTGAAGGGGACGAAGGCGTATTGCGCGCGGAACCGGCCCTCGCGAAGCCCAAAGCCCATGCTCACGTCCTCGGTGTCGTGGCCCGATTGGTAGCCGACGTTGAGGCTCGCCAGATTCTGATAGGCGTACTCGGTGCCGAGAAGGACCTGGGCATCTTCGTCGCGGATCTTCCGCACCTCCGCCGCCACCCGCAATTCACTCCGAGCAGCCGTCCACGAAATTCGGTGGCTGATGCCTCCTTGGAGAGCCATCGGAAGATCGAATTCCTCGGACTCGTACTTCATCTTCGAGCCGAGATGAAGAACGCTCGCGCCGATGTCGGTCCGGGGAAGGACGTCCCTCGCCTGCACCCCAAAATCGAGGGCAACGCCGCTGGTGGAGTAGGTATCGATCTGCTCGCGTAGGTACTCGACCCCGACGCCGACCCCGAGATGATCCGACAAGGCGAGGCCGTAGTGCCCGCTGACGCTCATGCCGTAGTAACCGTAGGTACCCAGATCGCGGTCGGTTTCATCTCGCTTCGGGATTCCGTCGACCCATGCGCCGGTGAACGCGGCGGCGATTCCGCTCGATCCGATGTGGTGGGTCAGCGCGGCCGACTCGTACCGCACATCCTGAAAGCTCTCGTTGTGCGTGACCTCGGCCTGCGTCCCGGGGAGGAAGGCGATCGCACCGGGATTCCAGTAGGTCGCTGAGGGATCGTCGACGTGAGAGACGACGGCGTTGCCCATCGCGATCGCCCTAGCCCCCGTCCCCGACGTCAAGAACGCGAGACCGGTCCCAGCGGAGGACGACGCCACGCCCAAAGTGGAAAGGAGCGCGGCGGCGCCGGCCACGCGGCCCAGGACGCTTTGCATGGATACCCTCCTGCTCTGCAAACACACGCGGCGCCTTCGAGTGCTCGAAGGCGCCATCGTCGATTGACCGGACTATACGGAGCGAACCGATCCAGGGTCAACGCGACCGGTGCCTCCGTTCTCGCTCTTCGTGCTTGGGTGCGTTCGGCGGATCCTTGCGCGATCGATCTCGGTCGTCATGCTTCGGGGCGGGCTCGGCATGAGGCGGGTTCACCCTGGAGGGGCGCTCGCGGTTCCCGTCCCGCACTTCCCGCTTCCCCCGATCCTTGTCCTCCCGCGACCTCTCGCGTTCGTCACGGCCTCGATCCCATTCGTGCCGGCCGCCACGGCCGTCATCCACCCACTCGTCCTGACGGTCGTCCTTCCCGCGTTCGGGCGAGTCTTTGAAGATGGTGCGAAGCCGTCTCGGGCCATCGGCGCTAGACCATCTTCCGTCGTGATCGCCATGCCCGTGCGAGCGGCGGCCCGACCAAGAGCCACAAGGCCGATACCACCACCGGGGCACGAAGGCGACGCGGAAGTCGACGAAGCCGCTGCAACTGCTGCCGTCGAGATTGATCGTCACCGCCGGACATCTCGATGAATAGGGATCCCAATTCGCGAAGCCATGACAGTCACGACAGAGGGTTCGCGGGTAGTCGACGCGTCGCCCGACACAGAAGGAGAGCCAGGCGCTGGCGTAGGTCTCGGGACAATCCGGATGGGCGACCAGCGAGCGGCAGAGACCGCGGAGCTCGTAAACCGGATCTCCCACCACCCAACCGATGTCGTAGAGCTCGGAGTCGTCCGACCAGGAGTCGAGCTCGCAGACTCGGCCATCGACCAGCCAGCCGGGGTAACGGTCGCGCATCGGCTCGAGCGAGGAGATGGCGTAGATATACTCGATGCCGGTCGGCCCGGCGAAGCGAAGGTCGTACCCCGCGCCTCGCTCCGGAACACGAACCGTGCGCCCGCCGTGCACCCATCCATCGTCGTGGTACGTGGGAAAGAGCAACCTGGCCCGCCCCTCGGTGTCGATGGAGAGGACAGTGAGGTAGCAATCGGTCCGCGTGCGGATGTACAAGCTTGCGCGATCGCCCGGATAGACCAGACTCCCCGCGCCGGGATCGGACCAGAGCTCCACACCTGGTTCAGCGATGGGGACCGGCACCAGGTAGGACGGTGAACCGCCGGCTTGAATCCGCACGTCCACATCGACTCCGGCGAGAGCGGCGCTGACCAGACCGAGCGATCCGCTGAACAGCGTCACCAGGATGCAGGCGAGAGCACGTTTCACGGCGGCTTGAGTGGCGGGTTTCCGGTTCATCGGGACCTCCCAGCTGCCAACCCCAACTGATGACGCTTGGCGGTGCGGTCGAGTCGTGTAAGTGAGCCGGGTTCGACCGGCACGAAGAGCTCGGGGTTTCCCTCGTCCGTCTGGTAGGCCCAGTCGAAGACCACCTCGTCAGCGTCCACGGACACGACTCGGAACTTCGCGAAGTGGTTGTCCCAGGTCCAAACGACGTAGGAGTGGCCTTCGATCAGAGCGACCTCGCCTCGAGGCGACCAGCCATTCTCCGGAGCCCAGCCCACATCGCGGAGCGGAAGAAAGCCGGCGTCCTGAATATCGGTGAAATCCTCCTCGGAACGCTCGGTCGCGATCATCCAGGGACCTTCACTTGGGCGCGACCAGAAGTAGACGTCGGCCGCGTCTGAGTCGGCATCCACGACGTCGCGCTGCGAAAAATCGAATCCGGCGCGGGTCGAGGAATCCGCGGCGTTGTGCAGATGGACGGAAAAGCCTTCGGGCCGCGGAGTGTCGAATACGTTCTCCGGCGTGAGCTCGCTCTCGTTATCCGATCGATCGAAGGCGCTGATCGCGTACCAGTAGGTCCTTCCGTTCACCACCTCTCGATCGACGAAGCTTTGTGCATGCTCCGACACGGTCGCGATTCTTCGGAAGTCTCCGTGCGACTCACCGCGCCGGAAGACGTCGTAGCCGTCCAGGTCATTCTCGTCATTCGGGACCCAGCGAAGCTCGACCTCTTCGTCACCGGTGATGCTATAGAGGCCTCGAGGAATGGCAGGGGGATGGCTGTCGAAGGCGCAGCCATCGCAGTCTTCATCACAGCCGGTCAGCGCCGCGGCGCTCAGAAACAGCAGCGCCGCGGAGAGGAACATCGGCACGGCCGCGCGCGCTCGACGCTGATCATTCGTGATCGACTTGACTCGGCGAGATCCCAGGTTCGACATCGTTCACCTCCCACGTTCGAATAGGCGTCCAAGTCGTCGTGTGAAAGCGGCGTGCCGCGAGGCTCGGAGTGGCGTGATGGATGCCGGAAGGATCGATGCACCGGTCGTAGATTGCTTCGGATGAACCGCTTCGACGGTCAGGTCAAGCTCGGAGGCGACGCGAGGAGGCGT
>CAZZAH010000015.1:0-21058 GCA_964652115.1 uncultured bacterium
TGGAGCGCCAGGAATTCATCGAAGGCGAGGCGATCACGCGCCGCGATCTCTTCCCCCGGCTCGCTCGGGTAGTGGATCTTGGAGAGCGCCTCGACGAGCGGGGGAAGGCCGAGCCGCGTGACCATTTCGGGCGGAAGCGGATCGGCGATGCGCGGCGACGCCTCTTCGATCGCGCGGCGGATCGCGAGACGGAGCGACTTTTGCGTGATGCCGCGCGTGAGCCCGTAGACCGGGACGATGCGGCCGCCCTGAAGCGCCTCATCGAGCCCGCCGGCGCCCAGAAGCTCGTACTCGGGATTCTGGAATTGGAGGCCGAGACCAGGGCCGCCACGAAGCCCGGTCCTCGCGTCGCGCAGCTTGACCTTTCCATGCAGCAGAAGCGACGCGCCGAGGGCAAAGGTCTTGGCGAGGTAAGCCTGGCCGAAGAAGACCGCGCTCGCGTGCCCGGTCGCATCCTCGAGCTCGAGCTCGAAGACGGCGATCCGCCCTCGACCGCCGCTCAGGCGGCCGCGTCCCGCGCGCGCGAACAGGGTCTGCTCCGCCCCCGGCACCAGCTGATGGATCGAGGCGATCCGCTTTCGGTCGAGGTAACCGCGCGGGACATACCAGAGGAGATCGGACACGGTCTTCAAGCCCAGCTTGCCCAGCCGCTCGGCTCGCTGCGGCCCAACTCCCTTGAGGAATTGGAGATCGGCCTCGGGATTCACCGAATCCGGCCTGATGAGGTTGGCCGGACGCACGCGTGGCCGGGGAAATTGCGGGTTGGCATTCGAGGTCGATCTGGATAGACTCGCCGCTCGTTGCGTGCCAAATCGGAGGACATCATGTCTCGCGCTTGTGATATCTGCGGCAAGGGGATCCAGTTCGGAAACCAGGTCAGCCATGCCAACAATCGGACCAAGAGAATCTGGGCCCCCAATCTTCAGTCCGTGCACGCACTGGTGGAGGGCCGACCGATGCGCCTCCGCGTCTGCACGACTTGCCTGAAGTCGGGGTTCGTGGTCAAGAACGTTCGGAAGCCGGGCGCCGGCACCACCAAGACGACCGCATAGCCCAAGAAGAACTTTCGCCGCGTCGCTCATTCGATCCTTGGCTCGTTCGATCCTTGCGGCGGACTTGGAAGCACGGCGCCGGTTAGCACCGGCGCCTTTCGCTTGCCCGCGAGAAACGTCCGCGGGTGATCTAGGCCGTGCCGATCACTCCTGCATCATCTCGGGCGACACGAAGGCGCGAGCGATCGGCTGCGTCGGATCGATGCGCAGCACCGCCGCCATCTCCTCGCGTCCGCGCGCCGCATCACCATGACGGAAGAGCGAGAGACCGAGCGCGAGCCGCGCTTCGAGATAGGCGGGATGTCGTTCGAGCGCGCTTCGGTAGGCATCCTCCGCCTCCGCTTCGCGACCGCTTAGCTCGAGCGCGCGCCCAAGGAGATAGTGGAGGTCAGGGTACTCGGGCGCGATCGCGAGCGCTTGACGCGTCAGCGCCTCAGCTTCCTTCGCGCCCCCCTCTTCCAACTCGACTCGCGCCAGGGTCTCGAGCCCGCGCACGAAGCGAGGATTGAGCCCGACCGCGCGCTCGAGATGAGGCCGCGCCTGCTGCAGCTTCCCCTCGCGATGAAAGATCAGTCCGAGCCCGAGATGCGCGTCGGGAAAGTGGGGATGCTTCTCGAGCACGCGCTCGAAGACGCCGCGCGAACGGTCGCTTTCGCCACGCTGAAGATAGAGGTAGCCGAGGTCGCTCGCGCCGCGCACCAAGTTGGGATCCGCCTCGAGCGCTTCCTCGAGCGCGCGCAGTGAAGCTTCGCCTTCCCCTTCCGCCGCCAGGACGAGGGAGAGAAAGTAGCGCGCGCGATGAAATCGCGGATTGAGCGCGAGCGCCGCCTCGAGTCGCGCGCGCGACTCGCCCAGCCGCCCCAGTCGAAGCTCCGCCAACCCGAGATAGAGCGACAGATCGGGGTACTGCGGCTCGAGCCCATGGGCGGCGCGAAGGTCATCCGCCGCCTGCTCGATGCGTCCTTCGCGCAGATGCACCAAGCCGAGCTGCAGCCTCGCCTCGACGTAACGCGGATTGATCTCGAGCGCGCGAGAGAACTCCTTCGCCGCCAGCTCGAGCGCGCCCGACTCGACGTAGAGGATCCCGAGCTTGCAGTGGAGATCGGCATAGGTCGGCTGCTGCGCCACCGCGGTCCGCATCTCCTCGATCGCGAGCTCCAGATCGCCGCCGTTGTAGGCCGCGAGCGCGCGGTGCAGATGATCGAGGCTGTCCTTCCGACGGTCCGATTCCTCGCGAAGCTCGCGCAGCATCCCTTCGTCGAGGTGCGAGACGAGATCGAGGTGAAGACGCGAGGGGAGCCGGAAGCCTTCGCTCGCGAGTCGACGGAGCTCTTCCACCGCTTCGGCGGCTCGGCCTTGTCGACCGAGCGCGATGGCCAAGGTCGCGCGCGCTTCCTGGTAGCCGGCGTTGATCTCGAGCGCTTCGCGACAGTGCCGTTCCGCCAGCGCGTGATCGCCCTTCTCTTCGTGGATGCGGGCCAGCAGGTAGTGAAGGTCGGGATAGCGGTAGCCGCTCGCGAGCGCTTGCTCGAACTGCTCGCGCGCCTCCTCGACGCGACCTTGCTCACGCAGCGAGAGGCCGAGCTTGGCGTGCGCTTCCGCGGCGTAGAAGCGGCTCAGGCTGAGGTAGGGGCTATTTCGATCCTGCAGCTCGTGCAGCACCTGCTCGAAGGCGCGGGCCGCCTCCTCGTAGTCCTTCTGATTGAAGAGCAGGATGCCGCGCCGGTAATGATCGGTGCCGGCGCGGGCGAACAATCTTCCGAAGAGAGCCATGCATCCCTCGGGCCACGCGCCACGCGACCTGTGCGGGCCGGGACCGTCCTTAGTCCATCCGCTTTCTGAGGAAGGTCGGTACATCGAGCGGATCGCGCTGCCCACCGCGAGATTCCGCCCCCTCCTCACGAGTCCACCCACGCCCCGCCCAGTCTGAGCGATTGCTCTCCGGCCGAAGGCGGTACACCGTTCCTACTCGACGCTCCGCTTCCCCGCCTGACGCCGGAAGGAAGAGCTCCTGCTCCGCGTCTTCCTGGCTCCAGCTCCGCGCCGCATCCCGCGCGTTCGCGGGCTCGTCGAGCATCCGGCGTTCCTCGACCAGCTCACGATCGCCGCTCGTGGCGCGCTCTTCGCGCGAGGACCATTCCTCGCGGGCTCCGCGAACGATCGGCTCGCGCGCCGCGTCGCGCGCCAGGCCTTCCTCGGCCATCGACCGACTTGGAGCGGGACTGTAGGTCGGGGTCGAGTCGTACTCCGTTTCGTACTCCGTTCCACGCGCGTACTCCGGCTCGTCGCGTCGCGGCGCGGGGCTCGCCTCAGCCGGCGCCGGCGTCCAGGCCGGAGCGGGGCGGCTCAAGCGAAACGACGGCTCGGGCGCGGGCACCGCATTCGGGGTGAAGCCGGTGGCGATGATGGTGACGCGCATCTCGTCGCCCAGCTCGGGATCGACGACCGCGCCCCAGAAGACGTCGGCCTCGTCGCCCGCGCGATCGGAGATGTACTGCGCCGCCTCCGCCGCTTCATGGAACGACATGCTCGAACCGCCCTGCACGTTCACCAGGAGCGCTTCGGCGCCGGTGATCGAGAGCTCCTCGAGCAAGGGACTCGACACTGCCGCGGCCGCCGCCTCGACCGCGCGATCGTCGCCGGTCGCGCTGCCGCATCCGAGGAGCGCGTTGCCGCGATTCCGCATCACCGTCCGCACGTCGGCGAAGTCGAGGTTGATGATGCCGTGCCCGATGATCAGGTCCGAGATGCCGCGCGTCGCCTGAAAGAGCACCTCATCGGCGAGCATGAGCGCCGACTCGAACGAGGTGCCGGGCGGGACGATGTGCATGAGCTTCTGATTCGGAATTGCGATCAAGGTGTCGACGTGCTCACGCAGCGCGTCGAGTCCGTCCATCGCGCGCTTAAGCTTCTTCTTTCCCTCGAAGGCGAAGGGCTTGGTCACGATGGCCACGGTGAGAATGCCGAGCTCGCGCGCGAGCCGCGCGATGACGGGAGCCGCCCCGGTGCCGGTGCCGCCGCCCATGCCCGCGGTGATGAAGAGCATGTCGGCGCCGAAGATGATCTCTTGGATCCGCTCGGAATCTTCCTCCGCGGAGAGGCGGCCGATCTCGGGATCGCCGCCGGCGCCGCGCCCGCGGGTCACGTTGGTACCGATCTGCATCCGATTGGAGCAGGCCGCATGTTGGATCGCCTGCTGGTCGGTATTGGCGATCCAGAATTCAACGCCGCTCAAGCCGGCGGAGACCATCCGGTTGACGGCATTCGAGCCACCGCCTCCGACCCCAAAGACCTTGAGGACAGCAGGGGACGTGCGGTTCTCGACCATCTCCAACATCGGGCCACCTCCCTATGTACCCCGGGCGCAAAGTCGTCTTTGCAAAGTGGGGGTTCAATGCTCGACCCCCAAGTGCGCCCGTACTTTATACCAGGTCTCGATTTGTTTTGGGGAGCCCCTACCCATGCCGAACATAACTTTTTTTCACACCAGCCCGGAGGGCCGGCCTACTGGCGAGCCTCTAGAAGTACTCGCGAAGCCAATCCTTGAAGGGCCGTCGCATCCGATCGAGGAGCTTCGTCCCGACCCGCCGGGTCCTTCCCTCGGACGCCGCATAGCGCACCAACCCGATCGACGACGCGAAGCGAGGGTCGGTCGCGAGGTCGCTCACGCCTCCGAGCCCGGACGGCACGCCGATCCGCGCCGGCAGTCCGAGCACGCGCTCCGAGAGCTCGCAGATCTCGCGCAGCGACGCGGTGCCGCCGGTGAGCACTACCCCCGCGCCGAGCATCGAGGGATTGACCGCGCTCTCCACCTCCTTGAGCGCGAGACGGAGAATCTCCTCCATCCGATCCTCGACGATCCCGGCCATGACCTGCGCCGACACGAGCCGCGCTTCGCGACCGCCGACCCCAGGCACCTCGAGCGACGCTTCGCGCGGCACCTTCGACGCGATGGCGGAACCGTACTGCACCTTGAGCCTCTCCGCCTGCTCTACCGGCGTGCGCAGCCCGATCGCGAGATCGTTCGTCACCGCCTTGCCGCCATAGCCGAGCACCGCCGCGTGCGTCACCGCGCCCGCTTCATAGACCACGATGTCGGTCGTACCACCACCGATGTCCAGGAGCAGCACGCCGAGCTCCATCTCGTCTTCCGCCAGAACGGCGCGCGCCGAGGCGAGCGGCTCGAGCACGAGGGCATCGACGCCGACACCCGCGCGCGTCACCGCGCGAAGCAGGTTCTGCACCGCCGTCGAGTGCACGGTGACGATCTGCACCAAGGCCTCGAGCCGGATGCCGGTCATGCCGAGCGGATCACGAATCCCCTTCTGCCCGTCGACGGCGAAACCGCGCGGCAGGCAGTGGAGCATCTGCTGATCACCGGGAATCGCGACGGTGCGCGCCGCCTCGAGCACGCGACGAAGGTCGTCCTCGGTGATCTCTCGATCCTTGCGCGAAACGCCGATGACGCCGGTCGAAGGACGAGAGGCGACATGTTCACCGGCGATGCCGCAGAGGAGCGACTTGATCGGCACTCCGGCCATCTGCTCCGCCGCCTTCACCGCTTCGCTCACCGCAGTGGTCGTCGCTTCGAGGTTGACCACCATCCCGCGCTCGAGTCCCTCACAGGGACGCTCGGACACGCCCAGGATCGAGAGCTCGCCCGACTCCTCGATCTCCGCCACGACCACGCTCGCCTTGGTCGTGCCGACGTCGAGACCGACCGTGATCTCGCGCGCCTTCATGCGGGCTTCCTGCCGTGCGCGGAGTGCGCGTCCTTCGCCTTCGGTTTGGTCTTCGGGGTCGGAGCCTCTCCTTCGATCGCGTCGGGATCGGGGCGTTCGAAGTCGGGCATCTCATCGCTCGCCGGCTTCACCACGACCTGGTCCTTGTAGCGGAGGTTGAGCACCGCGTCGTCCACGTTCCAGCGATCGAGGTCGGAGAGAACGCGCGGCACCTCCGCCCAGAGGTCCTCGTTTCGGGTCGGATCCCAGAGGACGACCTTTCGACCGCCGCGCAGATACATCTCGAAACCGCGCTCGCCGGCGTAGCGCAACTCGGAGATGTCGCCCCAGAACACGGGCCAGTCGCCGCGCAGACGCGCGAGCTGATCGGTCCATCCCTCCGCGCCCGCGAGATCGAGCCGATCGCCCGCCTTGAGCGCGCGCGATGGCGTGCCGGTCAACCACGGCAGATCGACCGCGGAAAGGCCCGGCACGACGTCGAGCACCACGCCGTCGGCCGAGAGCTCGAGCGAAGGCGCGCCTTCCGAGTCGATCACGCGAATCATCCCTTCACGCTCTTCCACGCGGACGCGGATGCTCTTCGGGAAGTGAAGGTCGAACTCCGCGTGAAGCACGCGCGGCTCGCGCGCGGCTCGCTCCTCGAGCCGTGAACGGCGCACCTCCCACCACGGCATCCCCTCGGAAAGGCCGAGGTGCGCGAGCAGCTCTTCGCGCGCGAGCGCGCGATTCCCCTCGAGCTCGATCGAGCGCAGGGTCCAGAAAGCCGGAACACCCAGTCGAGGCAGGAGCGCCACCGCTCCGCCGATGAGCCCGAGCACGACGACCCCGCCGAGGATCGGCCCCCAGGGCCGCCGCCGCTTTCGCGGAGGGAGGATCGAGTGGAACGACTCACGCATGGACGCGTCCCTCCACCTCTTCAGACTGCGGCACGGCGGCCTCTCCCGCGGCGTAGCGCGCGAGGATCGGCTCGCCCCAGCGCGTGATGTCGCCCGCCCCCAGGGTGAGCAGGAGATCACCCGGCATGAGCAACGAGGGCACCTTCGCCAGCGCCTCGTCCTTGTCCTTCACGCGCACGACCCTGCGATCGCTGAAGGCGCGCAGCTGATCGGTGATGAGGTCCGAGGTGACGCCCGAGATCGGCTTCTCGCTCGCGGCGTAGATGTCGGCCAGGACCAGCAGGTCGACCTCCTTCAGGACTTCGGCGAACTCGCGCGCGAGCGCCTGCGTGCGCGAGTAGCGATGCGGCTGGAAGATCACGACCAAGCGGCCGCGATGGATCGATCGCGCGGTCGCGAGCACCGCCGCGAGCTCCGTCGGATGGTGCCCATAGTCGTCGATCACCTTGACGCCGTTCGCCTCGCCCTTGAGCTCGAAGCGCCGGCCGACGCCCTCGAAGCCGTCGAGCGCGCGCAGGCATTCCGCCGCGGGAATCTCGAGCTCGAGCCCGACCCCGATCGCGGCCAAGGCATTGAGCACGTTGTGGCGACCCGGTAGCCCGACCATCGCCTCGCCCAGTCGACGGCCGTGGTATTCGACCAAGAAGCGCTGCTCGCTGCCGCGCACCTCGACCGCCGAGGCGCGGAGCATGTTGCCGTCGCCGAACCCGTAGGTCAGAACGCGCTTCCGCATCTGACCGAGCAGCGAGCGGACGTTTGGGTCATCCCCGCAGACGATCGAGAGGCCGTAGAAGGGGACCTGGCGCATGAACTTCGCGAAGGCCCGGCGAATGTCGGCCAGGCCGCGATAGTGGTCCAAGTGCTCGCGATCGATGTTCGTCACGACCGCGATGGTCGGATGAAGATCGAGGAAGGAGCCGTCGCTCTCGTCGGCTTCCGCGACGAGGTAACGGCTCGCGCCCAGGCGCGCGTTCCCGCCAAGCATCTTCAAGCGGCCGCCGACCACGACGGTGGGATCGAGGCCCGCACGCGCCAGGAGGTGGCCGGTCAATGAGGTCGTGGTGGTCTTGCCGTGCGCGCCCGCGACCGCGATGCCGTACCGAAGGCGCATGATCTCGGCCAGCATCTCGCCGCGCTTCAGCATCGGAAGACCAAGACGGCGCGCTTCCTTCACCTCGGGGTTGTTGCGCGGCACCGCGGACGAGAAGACCAGGAGGTCCGCGCCGGCGACGTGTCTGGCCGCATGGCCTTGCATGATGCGCGCGCCGAGTGAGGCGAGCCGTTCGGTCACCTCGGTGCGCGCGAGGTCGGACCCCGACACCTCGTAGTTCATGGTGAGTAGGACCTCGGCGAGGCCGCTCATGCCGGTCCCGCCGACGCCAACGAAGTGGATCCGCCGCACGCGTGCCGGGCTCAATCACCACCCCCCTGCGCGATCGGCGCGGCCCCTTGGTTCCGGTCATCGATGGGGCGCGGCGCGGGAGTCCGCGCATCCCCTCCACGCAGGTCCGGTCGACGAGGAGCGCCGCCTCGTGAGGTTGAAACTTCAGCGCTTCCACTCGGCGACATCGCCGGTGGCCCCGCGTTCGACGGCGCCAAGCCCGAAGGCGAGGCGTTCGACCCTGTGCTCGAATCGCGGCGCGGTCCAGGTCGATCGAACTGGCGCGGACCGCCCTCGCGGTTGGGACGAGCGGGGCCAGGTCCACGACCACCCCGACGATCGCCGCCACCGGGCCCGGGCCGGCGTTCACCGATCGCTGGACGCCGATCACCGTTCTCACGCGGACGTGGCCCGCCTCGATACTCGACGCGCTCTCCACCTCGGCGCTCGGGACGACCGTGCGGCGGCCCCGTCTCCTGCGGCGGTTCGAAGCCGCTGAGGTACTTGCCGAGCGAGCGCACCAAGCGCTCGGTCGCATCGGGTCGCGCGAGCCTGAGCGCGCACATCGCCATCTCGCGAAGCTTCTTTCGATCTGCGAGGCACTCCTCGATCGTGTCGAAGAGGACTTGCCCATTCAGATTCTTGTCCGGAAGGAGGATCGCGGCGCCGTTGTCGGCCAGCTGCTCGGCGTTGATCCACTGATGATTCGCGGTGGCGTGCGGGTAAGGGATCAGGATCGCGGGGAGACCGCAGGCGCAGAGCTCGGAGAGGGTCATCGCGCCGGCGCGGCAGACGACGAGGTCGGCCGCGGCATAGGCATCACCGACGTTCGCGATGAAGCGGCGGACCCAAGTCTGAACCTCGACCTCCTTGCACTTGTCCATCACGCGATCGTGATCGAGGTTTCCGGTCTGGATGACGAACTGAACATCGCTTCGCCCGGCAAAACGAGGAAGCGCCTCGAGCATCGCCTCGTTGATCGAGCGCGCGCCCTGGCTTCCGCCCAGCACGAGGATCGTGGTGCGGTCCTCATCGAGCCGGAAGAGTCGGAGCGCTCGCTGCCGGCTTCCTTGCGTCACCTGCGCGCGAAGCGGATTGCCGGAGAGTCGCAGATGTCGCCGCTTCGGGAAGTGACGCCGCGCCGAAGCGAAGGCGAGGTGCACCTCCTTCGCCAAGCGAGAGGCGACGCGGTTCGTCAAACCGGGAACGCTGTTCTGCTCCTGCAGCACGATCGGAACGTGCTTGAGCCATGCGGCCACCACGACCGGCGCGGACGCATAGCCGCCGGTCGAGAAGACCACGTCGGGCGCGAAGTCGGTCAGGATCTTCTTCCCGTGCTGAACCGCCGAGAAAAAGGAGCTGACCGCGCGGATCGATCCGATGCCCGGTCGCCGCGGAAAGCCGACGACGCTCAAGCCTTGATAGGCATGCCCGGCCTCGGGGACCTGCTCCTTCTCCATCCCGCGCTCGCTCCCCACGAAGAGGATTTGCACCTCGGGGTTCTGTGCTTTCAGAGCGTCGGCCACCGCCAGGGCTGGATACAGATGCCCTCCGGTGCCGCCGCCCGTAATCAGAATTCTCACGTCGCCCTCTACGGGCGCTTCATCGGCTCCACGCTAGGTCGCGCATCTCGGGGCGGATCGATCGAGAGATCGAAAGGAGAAGACCGATCGCCACCAGGTTCGCCAAGAGAGAGCTTCCTCCGTGACTGACGAAGGGAAGCGGCACGCCGGTGACTGGGCCCAAGCCCATGCCCACGATGGAATGCAGGAAGAAGTTCAGTGCGAGGTTCAGGGTCAATCCGAGGGCGAGCACCTGTCCAAAGGTATCAGGGCATCGCCGCGCGATGCGGAATCCACGCACCAACACGACCGCGAACAGCGTGAAGAGAATGAAGACGCCTAGAAATCCCGTCTCTTCGCCCACCATCCCGAGGATGAAATCGGAGAAGGAATACGGGAGGTAACAGAACTTCTGCAGACCTTGACCGATGCCTTTGCCGAGGACGCCCCCCGACCCAAGCGCGATCAACGACTGCTCGACTTGCCAATGCAGATTCGAGCTTCCACCGGCTCCGCTACCGAGCAGGTGATCTTGAAAACCACGAATCCGCGCGAGCTGATACGGCTTCAACGCGGCCACGACCGCCAATCCGGCCGGCAAGAGGCAAAGGCCCAGCCTAAGGATCGGTTGTCCAGAGACGAAGAGAACGCCCACCCCCAGGGCGACGATCAAGACCGCCATGGAGAGGTTGGGTTGCAGCTTGGCCAAAACGGCGAGCCCCAGGGTGACGCCAAGGGGCACGAGCAAGCTCTTCCAGTCGCGCGGGCGACCGGGTTCGAGCTGGGAACGAGCTTCCGATTTCGACGCGTAGTAGGCCAAGAAAAGCACCAGGGCAATGCGAGCGAATTCCGCCGGCTGAATCCCGAACACGCCGCGCTTGGTCCCATTGAAGGAAGAGGCAAACCACGGGGTGAGCGTGAGGAGCATGGCACCGAAGGCGGCCACCATGAGCCAGCGGGCCACGGTTCCACTGAACCAACGGTACGGCAAGCGGGACAGCGGAAACAAGAGAACCATCCCGAGGAGAAACTTCCCGAACTGGCTGCGAAGGAAGAAGGTCTCCGAATGTCCGTCGCGGACCGCCCAGATCACGCTCGAGGTGTAGACCATCACCAGCCCGAAGAGGCAGATCAGGATCACCGCTCCCGCCAATACCCCGTCGATTCTCCCGGTGTTACGCATCCGACTCTCCTAGGTCCTTCGCGAGGCGCTCGACTTCCCGGCGGAAGCAATCGCCCCGATGCTCGTAGTTTCGGAACATGTCAAAGCTGGAACAGGCGGGAGAAAGGAGCACGGTCTGCCCCGGCGTCGCCGCTTCGAAGGCCTGGCGCACCGCGGCGGCGAAGTCGGGCGCACGTTCGGTCGCGACCCCGCTCCAGGCGGCGCCGATTCGATCGGCGCCCTCGCCGATCAGCACCAAGGTCTCCACTCGCTCGCGCACCACAGATGCGAGCGGGGTGAAGTCCTGCCCCTTGTCGCGGCCTCCGGCGATCAACACCACCGGGCGCTCGAAGGAGCGGAGGGCAACCTCGAGCGAGTCGACGTTGGTCGCCTTGGAGTCATTGACGAAGCGCACGCCGCGGATCTCGCCCACCCGCTCCAATCGATGATGAAGGCCGGGGAAGTGCGCGAGCGACTCGACGATCGCGCTCACTGGCGCGCCCATCACGCGCGCGCCGATCGCCGCCGCGAGCGCGTTCTCCAGGTTGTGCGGACCAGGCAGGCTCACGCGATCCGCTTCGACCAGCCGCGTCTCCTCGCCGCCGAGCCTTAGCCAGAGCACGCCGTCGCGCAGGAAACCGCCGTCCTCGCCCCGATCCTCCAGGCGGAATCGGCAGAGGCGCGGATGACTTCGCTCGATCGCCTCCGTTGCCAGCGCGTCATCGTTGCCTAAGATCGCGATCTCCGCCGGGCCGAGACGCCAGAAGAGGGAGAGCTTCGCCTCGCGGTACTCGCGAAGGTCGCGGTGGTAGTCGAGGTGATCGGGCGTGAAGTTGAGCAGCGCGGCGACGCGCGGTTTGAAGCTCCTTGAGTCGGCGAGCTGGAAGCTCGAAACCTCGACCACGAAGGGTCCGCTCGGATTGGAGAGTAGGGCCTCGGCGAAGGGCCGGCCGATGTTGCCGCAGATCTCGGCGGTCATCCCCGCGCGGAGGAGCATGTCGCCCGCCCACGCGGTGGTGGTCGACTTGCCGTTCGTTCCGGTGATCGCGAAGACAGGGCCATCGGCGAGGAGCCATGCAACCTCGAGCTCCCCGACCACCCGTACGCCGCGACGCATCGCTTCGGCAACGAAGGGAACGCGCGGCGGGATGCCGGGGCTCTTGATCAGAAGATCGTACCCCGCGAGCCAGCCCGCGTCGTGAGGTCCGATCTTGAGCGTCGCGCCTGCCTTCTCGAGCTCGCGGAGATCGAGGTCGATCTTCGCTTGGAGCTCAGGCTCGTTGGGATCGCCCGGTGCTTTCAGATCGAGCAGCTCGAGGTCGAGCGCTTCACGCGAGAGGAGCCGCGCCACGGCGAGGCCCGAGCGCGCGAGCCCGAGGACGGCGACCCGCGGGCGCTTCCCCTCGGTCGAAAGCCCCAGGCGGGCCAATGCGCCGCGCTCCCTAGACTCCACTTCCAGAGCTCCCTTCCCGATCGTGTCGTGTCGCGTGATCTGCGCGGCGCTCATTGCAGCTTCACCGTGGTGAGGGTAACCAGCGCGAGCAGAATACCGATGATCCAGAAGCGAATCACGACCCGCGTCTCCGGCCAGCCACATAGCTCGAAGTGGTGGTGAAGCGGGGCCATTCGAAAGACGCGTTTCCCTCCGCGGTACTTGAACGACAGCACCTGGATCATCACCGACAGGGTCTCCGCCACGAAGATGCCGCCCACGACCACGAGGAGGAGCTCGCGCTTGACCAGGATCGCCAGCATGCCGAGCGAGCCGCCGAGCGCGAGGCTCCCGGTGTCGCCCATGAAGACGAGCGCTGGATGCGCGTTGAACCAGAGGAAGCCGAGCGCCGCCCCGACCAACGCCGCGGCGTAGACCGCGAGCTCACCGCTCTCCTCGAGGAAGGGGAGGTTCAGATAGCGCGCGAAGACCGCGTTGCCTCCGAGGTACGCGAGCCCGCCGAAGGCGACGGCCGGCGGAATGATGAGGCCGATGGCGAGACCGTCGAGACCGTCGGCCAGATTGACCGCGTTCGACGCCGCCATCACGGTGAAGACCACGAAGGGCAGATAGAGCAAGCCTAAGTCGAAGAGCTTCGCCTTGATGAAGGGGATCGAGATCGTGCTGGTGGGGAGAGAGCCGAAGGGCTCGCAATAGATGATCGCGAGGCCGGCGATCATCCCGACCAACGCCTGCCCGATGAGCTTGTATCGTCCCTGGAGCCCGTTCTTCCACTTCTTCACCACGCGCAGGTAGTCGTCGAGGAAGCCGAGCAGGCCGAGGCCGACCGAGGTGAAGACGAGGATCCAGACGCTCTCGTTGTTGAGCTTCGCCCAGAGCAGCGTCGGCACCACGATCGCGGTCAAGATCAAGATGCCGCCCATGGTCGGCGTCCCCTGCTTGACCAGATGCGAGCGCGGCCCGTCCGTGCGCACCTGTTGCCCGAACTTGATCACGCGCAGCCACTCGATGATGCGCGGACCTAAGAGCCACGAGATGAGCAGCGCCGTGATGGTGGCGCACGCCGCGCGAAAGGTGATGTAGCGGAAGAGATTGAAGATCGCGACCTGATCATGCAGCGGGAAGAGGAGGTGATAGAGCATCAGTGCCCTCCCGCTGGGCCTTCGCCCGCGATCGTCCCGAAGATCCGCTCGAGCGCCATTCGACGCGAGCCCTTGAGGCAAATGAGGTCGCCCGCTTCGAGTCTCGGCTCGAGCCAGGGCGCGACCTCCTCGGTGCGCTCGAACCAGTGTCGTTCGCGCGGTGCGGTCGCCGCATCGTACGCGGGCCGCGCCAACGGTCCCACGAAGATCGCCAGATCGATCGCGCCGACAAGCGTGCCGAGCTCGGCATGGATCGGCTCGCTCTGCGTTCCCAGCTCGCCGAGCTCGCCCAGAACGAGCAGGCGGCGACCACGATGCGCGACCTCGCGGTGAAAGTCGAGCGCGAGGCGGGTCGACTCGGGCGAGGCGTTGTAGCAGTCGAGAAGCCAGGCGATCTCGCCGACGCGTCGCGGCTCCATGCGCAAGGAGCGCGCGCGTGCTCGCTGAAGACACGGCGCGTACTCCCGAGGGTCACGCCCCATGGCGACGAGCAGGGCAATCGCCCCGAGCGCGGAAAGGAGCGCGCCCGTTCCCAGAAGTGAAAGCTCGGTGAGCCCCGTGAGGGGGGTAGTGAAGCGAGTCCCCGAAAGGGACCACTCCACGGGGCCCACCGTACGAACCGTTGCTTCAGGATCGAACCCGAAGGTGATCACTCGCCGAGCGCGCACTTGGGCCGGCAGCCGATCGAGCACCCAAGGATCGTGTGGGAGAACGAGCGGCGCGTCCGGCTCGAGCCCTTCGATCAGCTCCAGCTTCGCGGCCAGGATCGCTTCACGCGACCCGAGGTGACCGATGTGCGCCGTGCCGACGCTCGTGATCGCGCCGACCGTCGGCGCGGCCAGACGCGAGAGCTCGGCGATCTCCCCTGCGTGGTTCATGCCGAGCTCGATCACCGCCGCGATGTGATGCGGCGCGAGGCCCAGCAGCGTCCAGGGCACCCCGACGTGGTTGTTCCGATTCCCCTCGGTCGCCCAGACGGGACCGTCGCGATGAAGCAAGAGCCCGAGCAGATCCTTGGTCGTCGTCTTGCCGCTCGAGCCGGTGAGCGCGACGAGGGGCGCGGCACCTCCAGCGCGCCGCTGCGCGAGGCCCCACTCTCGTCGATGCGCGGCACCCCATCGCTGGAACGCCGCCAAGGTGTCGTTCACCTGGATCACGGGCAACGACGGCAGTCCGCTTCGCTCGACCAAAGCGCCGATCACGCCTCGCTCGGCCGCGGTGGCAAGGAAGTCGTGTCCGTCGAAGCGCTCGCCGCGGAGCGCGACGAAGAAGTCGCCCGCGCCGACGCTTCGCGTGTCGGTCGAGATGGCGCGGTAGCCGACGCGCGCGTCACGCGCGGCGACCGGGGTCACTCCGACGAGCGTCCCACCCGCGTCGCGCGCGATCTCTTCCAGGCTGTAACTCGGGGAGCTCCATCCTTCGCGCTTGTCGCGCAGCTTACGCAGACGCGTGCGCGCGACCTCGCGATCGTCGAAGGGAAGCACCTCGGCGCCGCGAAGCTGATAGGTCTCGTGTCCCTTTCCCGCGATCAAGACGACGTCGCCCGCTTCCGCTTCCTCGAACGCGAGCTCGATGGCGCGGCTTCGATCTCCATCCTCGACGAAGGCGGCTCCCGACGCGAGCAGGCCGGCGCGCACCTCGGCTCGGATCAAGCTCGGATCCTCATGCCGCGGGTTGTCGTCGGTCAGGAAAACTCGGTCGGCGCGCTCGCCGGCGGCGCGGCCCATCTCCGGACGCTTCGCGCGGTCCCGCTCGCCGCCGCATCCGAAGACGACGAGGACGCGTGTGCGGGTGAAGGGCCGCAAGCTCTCGAGCGCGCGAGCGAGCGCGTCGGGCGTGTGCGCGTAGTCGACCACGACGAGAAACGGTTGCCCTTCGTCGATCCGCTCCATCCGTCCCGGAATCCCGCGCAGCGATCCCAGCGCTCGAGCGACCGCGGGCGGCTCGAAGCCGAGCGCGACACCGGCCGCAAACGCGGCGAGAAGGTTGTCGACCTGGAAGTCCCCGAGGAGCGGCGACTGAAGCGGCGTTTCCGCTCCTCCGTGCGCCAAGATCATCTCGATGCCACGCGTGCCGAGGCGCAGCTCGCGCGGATGCACATCGGCCCGCGTCGATCGGCCGAAGCGGATCACGCGGTCGCTCGTCCCTTCGAGAATGGCGGGCGTCGCCGGATCGGCATCGTTCACGACCGCGACCAGAGGCCCTTCTTCCGGCCCGCGCTCCGCAGCGCGAAAGAGGCGGCTCTTGGCCGAGGCGTACGCCTCCATCGTGTGATGGAAGTCGAGGTGATCGGGCGTGAGGTTGGTGAAGATTGCCGCCTCGAAGCGCGTGCCGTAGGTGCGCCGAAGCTCGAGCCCGTGTGAGCTCACCTCCATCGCGAGCGCCTGCCCGCCGTTCGCGACCATCGCCGCCATCGCCTCTTGGAGCTCGGGTGCCTCGGGCGTGGTGAAGCCGAGCGTGCGGAGATTGTTCGGGTCGCTCGCCTCGCCGGGCGAACCGACGCCGAGGGTGCCGAGCACGGCGGAGCGGAGGCGCATTTCACGAAAGATCGCGTCGAGCATGAAGGTGATGCTCGTCTTGCCGTTCGTCCCCGTCACCGCCACTATGCGGAGCTTGCGACTTGGGTTGTGCTGGAAGGCGGCCGCGAGAAGCGCCAGCGCCTTTCGGCTGTCGTCGACTTGCAGGTACGGTCCATCGGCGCCGATCGAGTCCTTCTCTCCGACCACGAGCACGGCGCCTTGCTCGAGGGCTTGCGGCGCGAAGGCATGCGAGTCACGCGCCTGACCGCGGAGGCAGACGAACGCGTCTCCGCTCTTCAGTCGCCTGCTGTCGTAGCACACGCCCAAGATGGGAGTCTGCTCCGATGGCAAGGGCGTCCTAACGCGCGGCGCGAGCGAGGAAATCGCCGTGAGCAAAGTCCCGAGCGGCACGCTCGCCACCTTCTAGGTACTCCTTGAAGGCCCGGCACGAGTCCGGGCCGAGGGTGATTCGACAAAGTTGTCCAGGAGAGTACGCTTCGCCCGCCGCCGGTTGCTGCGAGAGAACCCAGCCCGCGCCTTCGACGCGCGAGTCGGCCTCGATCGACGCGAGGAGGATCATGGCGTCGCGCAAGCTCAAGCCGCGAAGGTCCGGCATCGCGAGCGCGACCGCTCCACCTTCGCCGCCCGCGAGCTCGAACGTGATCACCGTGCCCGGCGCGCAAGCCTCTCCGGGCGCGGGCGAGAGGCTCGCCACCACCGATCCTTCGCCGATGAAGCGCGCCTCGAATCCCAGCTCCTTCACACGCTCGCGCGCGGTCGACACCGGCACGCCGACGAGGTCGGGCACGGAGACCAGCTCGGGCGCTGGCTCCGCTTCGTCTGCTTCTTCTGGCTCGCGCACGGGCGGCAGCTCGTCCTGCGCCAAGGGACCGCCGACGAGCGGCGCGAGATCGACCAGGATCTCGCGGAAAATCGGCGCCGAGATGTTGCCGCCGTAGATGTCGGTCTTGGGCTCGTCGATCACCACGCAGCAGAGGATCTCCGGATTGTCGTAGGGCGCGAAGCCGATGAAGCCCGCGATGTACCGGCGATTGCTGTAGCCGCCTTCGTCCTTGATGTACTTCTGTGCGGTCGATGTCTTGCCTGCGGGCGGGAAGCTCTCGATCTCGGCCTTTTTCGCGGTGCCGTCGGTCACCACCGATCGAAGCATGTCGCGCAGCGTCGACGCCGTGCTCTCGCTGATCACACGGCGGATGACCTCGGGCGCGAACGAACGCAGCGCGTGGCCGTCCGGCGCGGTCACCTCGCGTACCAGGAGCGGCCGCATGAGCAAGCCGCCGTTCGCCACCGCGCCGTAGGCCATGGCGAGCTGAATTCCGGTGACCGACACCTCCTGACCGAAGGCCTGCGTCACCAAACTGCGAGCGGACCAGGCGGAGGGTTCGGGGATCCTTCCCCGCCCTTCCCCCTTGAGCTGGATTTCGGAGGGAAGCCCGAAGCCAAAGGCCTTTTCCATTCGGTAGAACCGCTCCGCCCCGGCCCGCTCTGCAATGATCCCGGTTCCGATGTTGCTCGAGTGCGCGAGCACCTCGGACGCGGTCAAGACTCCATAGGGTTCGTGATCGGTGATGGCGCCGCCGCCGGCGACGGCGCGACGTCCGCTCATGCAGTTGATCAGGTCGCCCGGTCGCGTGACGCCGGCATCGAGCGCGGCGGCGAAAGCGACGAGCTTGTACGAGGAACCTGGTTCGAAGGTGTCGCCGAAGGCGCGCGCGCGACGCCCATCCTCGGTCCAGGTGGCGGAGCTGTCGGGATCGATCGAGGGCGAGCTCGCGAGCGCCAAGATCTCCCCGGTGCGCGGTCGCGTGACGATAACGAAGCCGCCGCGCGCGCCGGCGCGCTCCACGCCCGCCTGCAGGCGCGCCATCGCGATCTCCTGCATCCGGCTGTCGAGCGAGGTGTGAAGTCCGGCGCCGAACTTCGGCTGGCTCAGCACACGCGTTTCGAGCAGGCGCGAGTCGGCATCACGAAACGCACCCTTGACCAGCGCCTTCACCTCGATCGATCGACCCGGCTTCCCATCGAGCGTGGTGTCGAAGGCGGCCTCGAGTCCCGCAATCGGTTGGTCATCGTGACCGACCATGCCGACCACCGCGCCGCCGCTCCATCCGAGCGGATAGAGGCGTTTGCTCTCGGTCAGGGTGGACAGACCGCTGAAGCGACGGAGAACCGACTCGAGGCGGGTTTCGGGGAGCACTTGCCGGCTGACCCAGAAGAAGTGGCTACCGCGTTCGCGCTCGGCGCTGAGGCGCCGGAGGAAGGCACGCGGCTCGACCAAGCCGAGCGTGTCGAGCGCGGCGGAGAGCGCCGCGGGATCCTGCACCATGAAGGGGTCGACCCCGAGAGAACGATTGGGAACCGAGCGCGCGAGGACGACGCCGTCGGCCGAAACGATCTCCCCGCGTAGGGCCGGGATCTCGACCGTATCGCCCCGCAGTCCGCTCGCGAGGGCGGTCCAGTAGTCGTGTTGGACGATCTGAAGCTGGGCCGCGCGAAAGATCAGCACGGCCCAGACCACGGCGAGAACCGCCGTCATGATGTGGAGTCTAGTGACCCTTTCCATGGCCGCGGGCGGAGTGCGAGCGCTGGAGCGCCCGGAGGTTCGGCATCATGCCTGCCTGTGCGGGCTCGACGATCTCGGCCGGGACCGGCGCGATCTCGCGGGCCGGGAGAGCGACGCGCTGGCGGACACCATCAGAGCTCAAGCCGAGCGATTCGGTGGCGTCGAGCAGCTCGGCGAAGGTTTGCTCCTTCTGCATGCGGCCTTCGAGCGCGGAGAGGTCGACCTCCAGCCGGCCGATGGTGACGTCGAGCTGGGAGACGCGCGCTTGACGCTCCTTCACCTCCGTGCTGAGCCAGACCTGCGTCATGAACACCCCGAACACCCACGCGACGATCACGCCGGCACGGAGCAGCCGACGGCGACGCTTCTGGTCCTCGCGGAACAGGCGCGCCCCTCCCGTGGGTGGATTCACTGTCATCATGGCCCCCCCTTTTCGAACACCCGCAGCTTCGCGCTTCGCGCGCGCACGTTCCGCCGCACTTCCTCCGGGCTTGCCACCCTCGGATGCTTGAGCAGCGGCACCAACCGCGCGTCCTGTCCCTTCGGTCCGAAGGCCCGCTTCACCCGGCGGTCTTCGTGCGACGCGTAGCTGATGATCACCAGACGGCCGCCCGGCCGAAGCCACTCCGGGCAAGCCTCGAGAAACTCTTCCAACCGCTCCATCTCGCGATTCACCTGCACCCGGAGCGCCTGGAACAGCCGGGAGAGATCGCCCGGCGAAAGCAGGTCATTCGATCCGCCGCGCAACGCGCTCACCAGCTTGCCGGTCGTGTCGATGCGGGACCGTGATCGCGCCTCGAGGATTCGCCTCGCGAAGAGAGGAGCCCGATTCACGTCACCGTATTCCCGCAACACCCGCACGATCTCGTCGGCGGAGGCGCGAGCGAGAAAGCTCTCGGCGGTCTCGGGGAGATCTCGATCGAGCCGCATCGAAAGCGGTGCCTCGATCTGATAGCTCAACCCGCTTGACCCTCGCGCCAGCAACCAGCTATTCAATCCAAGGTCGAGCAAGATGCCGTCGACGTGTTCGATCGAGAAGGTGGTCAGCGCCGTCCCGAGGTCAGAGAAGCTTCCACGGAAGAACCGCGCGCGCTCACCCCAGTCGTGAAGCCGCTCTCGAGCGGCGGCGAGCGCCTCGTCGCTCTGATCGACGCAGAGGACTCGCCCTTCCGGAGCGAGCGCCTCCAAGATCGCGAGCGAATGGCCTCCTGTTCCGACTGTTCCGTCGACGTACTCGCCATCGCGGCGATGGAGGAGGGACTCGAGTACCTCGTCGACCATCACCGGCTCGTGCCACTCGGTCACAGGGGAGCGCTCCCGCCAGTGCGGCGACACGCTGGGCAGTGGGACCTGAATCAACCCGAGGGCTACCTCGACCCGAGGAGGCGGGCAGGGAGCTAAGTGGGGTTGTGCCCGGAGGCCTGCCCCCAGGTTGATTCAGATCCCGACTGCGCGCCGGCATGACGCGCGCGAAAAGGACAGCCGAATGCAAACCTTCGAATCGAACGCTGTCAGTTCAGACGCTGTCAGTTCAGACAAGGAGCCCAGGCACCGAGAAACGGGCTGGTCTCCGGCTCGAAGGTCCGCTCCCCTGAAAGAACCGCCGCGCGAGAATTCCGAATTCCCCCCGGAATTTCCGCCTCGGACTCTTCCGGCACCTCGACGAAGAACAGATCCCAGTCCTTCTCCGAGAGTGCGAATTCCACGATCTGCAAAACGTAAGGATCGAGCCCGGTCAGCGCGATCGGACGAATGGCCCGCGCCAGTTTCCGCAGGCGCTCCGCAAAGCGACCCATCGCGATGTACTGCACGTGGAGGACCTTCGAGAAATCCAGCTCGAGCGACTCTTCGCCGCTCTCCTTCGCCAGAGTCTCCAGCACCGTCTCGAACGCTTCCCACGCCACCACCTGCGGCAGGGCGAAGCGAATGTGCCTGCGAGCACGACCGAGGTTCATGCGCTCTCCACCTTGCGCGAGCTGGGGAAGCCCGAGCTCACCGTAAAGAACTCTCCGGCCAGGGCGTCGAGGTCCTTGCCGTCCGAGGCGACCTTCGCCAGGTGCTCCTTGCGAGTGGCCGCGTTCCATATTTCGATGCGATTGATGCATCCGTGCACTTCCACATCTCCGTCCAGACCGGCGTAGGCGCGGACCTCTTCGGAGATGGTGATGCGTCCCTGCTCATCCGGAAGCTCGATGCTCGCTCCGTCGGTGAAGAGGGTTTGAAAGCGGCGGACGGTCGGGCTGGCGATCAGCTCAGGCGAATCGAAGTAGTTCATCAACGCATAGAAGGTCTCGATCGGATAGACCCAAGCGCATCGATCCAGTCCCTTGATCACCACCACGCTGCGATCCCCTTCGTTCTTGTGGGGCAGCTCGTCCCTGAACCGCGCGGGGATATTCACTCGTCCCTTAGGATCGAGCCGGAAGACGTACTTGCCCAAGAAACGCATGGGCCTCGCCATTCCGAAATCCCCCCTGGAACCCTTCCGATCCACCACCGGACTAGTTCTGCAACCCGCCCGGATGATTGCGCGTGGGAAAACTACCCCCGGCATCTTTACGCGTC
>CAZZAH010000016.1:0-20960 GCA_964652115.1 uncultured bacterium
CGATCGCGGGGAGCCCGGCCGCCTCCACGGGCGAGCTCGATCGCGGGGACCGTCCTAGCGAGCGCGGTAAAGCCGAGACGCGAGGTTCGGATCTCCCGCCTCCTGTCCGCGCGGAGCGAATCGAACGCGCGGCGCCGGGGATCCTCTCCGGTACGCGAATCCGAATCGCCGACGCGAAGGCGGAGGACCTGGAGGCGCTGCCGGGCGTCGGCCCCTCGCTCGCGAAGCGCATGATCGAGGAGCGTGACCGCGCGCCCTTGCTGGAGCCGAACGACCTCCTTCGCGTGTCCGGGATCGGGCCGAAGAAGTTGGCGCTGCTCTCGCCTCTGCTCGATTTCTCACCTGCTCCAGGGCTGCAGGGCGCAACGGCCCCCGCGTGCAGCGTGCAAGCCTTACCTTAGAAGGAGCCTTACGTCATCGGGTGAAGCCCTTTCCTGGAAGCGAGTTGAGGTAGCGTTCCGGACCGGCATAGACCTTGCCCCATCCCTCCCGGCGGCACGTCTTCGCATGGAGCGGGCGGTCGTCGACTATTCGACTCGCTTCCGGGGGGAAGGTGCAATGAAGGTCGATGTCGGGATGAAGCTCCTCCAGGCGAATCTCGTCGCGGAGGAGGATCTCAGGCGCGCCCAGAAAATCGAGCAGCAGGACCAGACCCCGCTCTCGACCGCGCTGATCAAGCTGGGTGTGATCAGCGAGGATCGCCTCCTCCAGTTTCTCTCCGAGCTCTACGAAACCCCCGCGGTCAACCTCGAGCAGGCGCAGATCGACCCCCAGGTAGTGAAGTCGATCCCGGTCGAGCTCGCGACCAAGAACCAGGTGATGCCGCTCGCGCGCGCGGGCCGGGTCCTCCGCGTCGCCATGGCGAACCCGGCCAACTTCTTCGTCATCGACGACATTAAGTTTAATAGCGGGCTCGAGGTCGAGGTCTGTGTCTCGACCGAGGGGCAGATCAAGCGGGCGATCGACAAGTACTACGACCAGGCCGACTCCATGGCCAACATGATGAAGTCCATGGAGGGCGACGAAGACGTCGAGGTCGTCGACTCGACCGATGACGAGCAGGTCTCGGGCGCTGCCCTCTCCGAGGAAGCGCCGGTCGTCAAATTCGTCAACACGCTGATGGCGGAGGCAGTGCGCCGCGGTGCGTCGGACATCCACGTCGAGCCGTATGAGAAGAAGCTCCGCGTGCGCTTCCGCATCGACGGAACGCTCTACGAGATGATGTCGCCGCCCAACAAGATGAAGGCGGCGATTCTGTCGCGCCTGAAAATCATGGCTGAGCTCGACATCGCGGAGCGGCGCGTACCTCAGGACGGCCGCATCCGCATCCGGCTCGCCGGGCGCACGATCGATCTCCGCGTCTCGACCCTCCCGACCATCTTCGGCGAGAAGATCGTGATGCGCATCTTGGACAAGGGGAACCTGGCGCTCGATCTGACCAAGCTCGGCTTCGAGCCGGGTCCACTCAGCAACTTCCTTCGCGCGGTCGAGTCGCCGTACGGGATGGTGCTCGTGACCGGCCCGACCGGATCGGGGAAGACGACCACGCTGTACTCGGCCCTCTCGCGGGTGAACGTCACCGGCGTGAACATCATGACCGCCGAGGATCCGGTCGAGTACAACCTCGAGGGGATCAACCAGGTCAACGTAAACGACGCGGTCGACCTGACCTTCTCCGCCGCCTTGAAGGCGTTTCTTCGCCAGGATCCCAACATCATCATGGTGGGAGAGATCCGCGACAAGGACACCGCCTCGATCGCGATCAAAGCAGCGCTCACCGGCCACCTCGTCTTCTCGACCGTCCACACCAACGACGCGCCGTCGACGATCAACCGCATGATCGACATGGGCATCGAACCGTTCCTGGTCGCGTCGGCCACGAATCTGATCCTCGCTCAAAGGCTCGTTCGTCGAATCTGCGGCAAGTGCAAGGAGCCGGTCACGCTGAGCGACGAGGTGATGCGCGAGCTCCAACTCAGCCCGGCTCGTGCCGAGGGGGCGACCTTCCTCAAGGGGAAGGGCTGTTACGAGTGCAACAACACCGGCTACCGCGGCCGGCAGGGGATCTACGAGGTGATGCCGGTTTCGACCAAGGTCCGCGACTCGATCCTGGCGCGGCGTCCGACCAGCGAGATCAAGAACCTGGCGATCAAGGAGGGGATGCTCACCCTTCGCATGGACGCCCTCGAGAAATTGAAGCGTGGCATGACCACGGTCGAGGAGGTCTTGAAGGAGTCGGCTCCGGATGACGAGCCTGCCGCGTAGTCCCGGGGTCTAGGCTCTCGAAGCGGCTTTCTTTCAGTCGCTTGCCGCCGGCAGCTCAAGCGATTCATAGCGATTCTCTTCGCGCGGGTCGCGCCGACGGCTAGGGCGCGACGCCGCGTGCCTCGGGCAGGCAATGCCCCGCGGCCGTGGGTTCGAGTTCGAGTTTTCCAACCATGCACCCTTCCATCGGATCGGCGCGGCGCTTACCGCCGGGAGCCATCCGACGCGGCTTAAGTCCCTCCGCAACGCGGCCGATGAAGGAAGGGGTCAAAACTCGGGTCGCGCCGGCTCAACGACCGGCGCGTAAGGGGGCGTTCTAGATGGTCAGTTTGCAACAGCTGCTCGAAGAGATCGTCGAGAAGAAGGCGTCGGACCTCCACCTCACCGCGGGGGTCCCGCCGCAGTTTCGCGTCGACGGAGAGATGCGTCCGGGCGACTACGAAGCGCTGACGCCGGAGCAGTGCGAGGCGCTCATCTACTCGGTGCTGCGCGACGATCAACGAAAGCGTTTCGAGCAGAACAAGGAGCTCGACCTCTCCTTCGGCGTGAAGGGACTCTGCCGATTCCGCATGAACGTCTTCAGCCAGCGCGGCGCGGCGGCGGCGGCGATCCGAATGATCCCCTACACGATTCCGGAGTACGACCGCCTCGGTTTGCCGCCGGTGGTCAAGACCTTCGCCGAGCTGCCGAACGGCCTGATTCTCGTGACCGGTCCGACCGGCTCGGGTAAGTCGACCACCTTGGCCGCGCTCCTCGACATGATCAACTCGCGCCGTGCCGGACACATCATCACGATCGAGGACCCGATCGAGTACGTGCACATCCACAAGCGGTGCATCGTCAATCAGCGCGAGGTGAACTCCGATACGAAGAGCTTCCCCGAGGCGCTGAAGTACGTGCTCCGTCAGGACCCCGACGTCATCCTCATCGGGGAAATGAGAGACCTGGAGACGATCCAGGCGGCGCTCACCATCGCGGAGACCGGACACTTGGTCTTCGCCACGCTGCACACCAACTCGTCGTTCGAGTCGATCAACCGCATCGTGGACGTGTTTCCCGCGAGCCAGCAGAAGCAGATCCTGGCGCAGCTCGCCTTCGTGCTGAAGGGGGTCGCGACCCAGCAGCTGGTCGCGCGGCGTGGTGGGGTCGGACGGGTCAACATCTCCGAGGTCCTGGTCTGCACGCCCGCCGTTTCCGCGGTCATCCGCGAGGGCAAGACCCACCAGATCTACTCCCTCATGCAGGCCGGGCAGAAGTTCGGCATGCAGACGATGAACCAGGGCCTCTTCGAGGCCTACGCGCAAAAGAAGATCACCTTGGACGAGTCGCTCGCACGCAGCCCCAACCGGCTCGAGCTCGAGCAGATGGTGGCGAAGAGCGACCCCAACTACCGCGTGAGCAGCGTCAACATCAGCTCGCGCTAGCGGCACTAGCGGCGCGCAGGAGTCCAGATGCCCGTCTATCAGTGGAAGGGAAAGACCGCGGCCGGTGCCGCGGAAGCAGGCGAGCTGACCTTCGGCACGAAGGAGGAGGCGATCTCTCACCTTCGGAAGCGTCGCGTGCTGGTGCAGAACCTACGCGAGAAGCCGAAGGGCATGGGCTTCAAGCTGCCCTCGATCAAGAAGGGCGTGTCGATCCGCGACATGGTCATCTTCGCGCGGCAGTTCGCGACCATGGTCAACGCCGGTCTTCCGCTGGTGCAGTGCCTCGACATCCTCTCGAAGCAGTCGGAGTCGGCGCACTTCCGCCAGGTCATCACCGACGTGATGCGCGACGTCGAGGCGGGCTCGACCTTGGCCGAGGCCTTGGGCAAGCGCCCCGCGGTCTTCGACTCCCTCTTCACCAACATGGTCGACGCCGGTGAAGCGGGCGGTATCTTGGACGACATCTTGGCTCGACTCGCGGGCTACCTCGAGAAGGCGGAGGCGCTGCGCCGGAAGGTCATCAGCGCGATGACCTATCCCGCGGTCGTCATGCTGGTGGCGATCGGCGCTACCACCTTCATGCTCCTCTTTATCATTCCGACCTTCGCCAAGATCTTCTCCGACTTCGGAGGCGAGCTCCCCTTGCCGACGCGGATCGTACTCATGATGTCGAACCTCCTGAAGAGCTTCTGGTGGGCGATCATCGGAGCGATCCTGGCCGGGGTCGTCGTCTTCAAGCAGTACTACAAGACGCCGATCGGAAGGCTCAAGACCGACGCCGCGATCCTGAAGATCCCCGCGATCGGCGAGATTCTGCGGCGTGCCTCGATCGCGCGCTTCACCCGCACGCTCGGCACCATGATTTCTTCGGGCGTGCCGATCCTGACCGCGCTCGACATCACCGCCCGCACCGCCGGCAACAAGGTGATCGAGAACGCCATCCTCGCGACCAAGAGCTCGATCGGTGAAGGCGAGACGATCGCCGCGCCGCTGCGTGAGTCGAAGGTCTTCCCGCCGATGGTCGTGCAGATGATCTCGGTCGGCGAGGAAACCGGCGCGCTCGACAAGATGCTCGACAAGATCGCTTCCTTCTACGACGAGGAGGTGAACGTCGCGGTCGACACCCTGACCTCGATCATCGAGCCGGTCATGATCGTGGTGATGGGCGGACTGGTCGGAGGCATGGTCGTCGCGATGTACCTGCCGATGTTCAAGCTCATCAACGTCGTCGGCGGCAAGCACTAGTCGATTGCGCTCGGGGGCCACCGGATGAGAAGCGCTTGGTGGAGCCGGGGCGAGGTGGGCGCGCAGGATCTCTCTCGCGCGCGACTCTCGCGGCTCGCGCTCCTCCTCGCGGTGGCGGCGCTCGTGGCCGGCGTGCCGAACCTCGACCTGATCGCGCGCCTGCGCGTGACGGGCGGCTTCCTGCTCCTCTCCGGCCTGGGCTTCCTCGCGAGCGAGGTCGAGCCGCGATGGTCGGTGCGGTGGGCCGGTGCGCTCGCGATCGTCTTCGACCTCTCGGCGCACGCGCTCGTGGTGCTCACCATGTCGGCGGCGGGCCGGCCGTTCCTCCTGCTCCTCGCGCTGCCGGTCCTGATTTGGGGCGTGATTCGCGGCCTGTCCGGTGGGATGGCGGCAGCGCTCGGCGCGATGAGCGTCGCGCTGCTCGTCGGTTGGAACGGGCGCATGATGCCTGGGCCCGAGACGGTCGCCGCGGTGCTTGCCTTCCTCTTCTTGGGCCTCTGCTCTGGCGCGCTCGGCCGCCGCATCCAGCAGGCGGAGCACGCGCACCGCGTCACCTCTCGCGAGCTGCTCGAAACCAAGCTCGACGCGGAATCGATCGTCGCCTGCCTCTCGAATGGACTGCTCTGCCTCGATCCCAGGGGCAGGATTCGTCGGCTGAACGCGAGCGCGGAAAGGCTCCTCCTCGCCGGCGGCGACCTCTCGATCGGGATGGAGCTCTCGGCGCTGGAGGAGCGTCCCGGCATCGCCGCTCTCGGCGCGCACCTGCGGTCTTGTCTCGGGCTCGGCTTCGACACCACGCGCGAATTCGAGACGGAGGAATGGGGCGGCGGCTTTCCGCTCGAGGCGGCGACCGCTCCGCTGCGCGGGCCCGACCACGCGCCGCGCGGCCTCATCGTCATGCTCGCCGACCTGACCGAGCGGCGCGCGCGCGAATCGGAGCGGAAGCGCAGCGAGAAGCTCGCGCTGATCGGCCAGCTGAGCGCCGGCCTGGCCCACGAAATCCGGAACTCGCTCAAGCCGATCACCGGCTCGATCGAGCTGCTCCGCGATGAGGGATGGGGCAAGAAGGCCGAGGGGAGCCGAGAGGTCCGCCTGACCGACATCGTGCTCAGCGAGGCGGATCGACTCGAGGGGTTCCTGAGCGAGTTCTTGGCCTTCTCCCGCGACAAAACGCTAACGGTCGAGCCGGCGGCACTCGAAAGGGTAGTCGAGGAGGAAGGCGCGAGCTTGACTGCTCTGCTGCGCGGTCGATTGGAACGCGAGCCGCTCGCCTTAGGCGACGCGATGGTCCGCGTGGACCGCGGCGCGCTCGGTCAGGTGCTCAGGAACCTCGCCTTGAACGCGGCTGAGGCGAGCGAGTCCGCGCCGATCAAGCTCTCGGCCACGGTCGAAGGGCAGGACGCATGCATTCTGCTGACCGATTCAGGTCCGGGCATACCGGCGAAGGTGCTCGAGCGGGTGTTCGAGCCCTTCTTCACGACCAAGACGCGCGGCACGGGGTTGGGCCTCGCGATCGCGCGCGATCTGGTCGAACGCATGGGCGGCCATCTGAGCTTGGTGCCCGGTCCGGAATCCGGAACCACCGCCATCGTCCGCCTGCCGCTCGCCGAGCCGGAAGTGCGCGCGGCCTGAGAGGCGAGAGGGGTTTTTCATGAGCGAGATCGATGTTGCCCGCATCCTGGTCGTCGACGACGAAGAGAGCATGCGGCGCTTCCTTTCCATCCTCCTGGAGAAGGACGGCCATGAGGTCGTGCTGGCGAGCGGGGGCGCGGAAGCGCTGACGCGGCTCGAGGCGGAGAGCTTCGACGTCCTCATCACCGACCTCAAGATGCCCGGCATGAGCGGGCTCGAGCTGCTCGAGAAGACGCGCGAGGTCGATCCTTCCTTGCCGGTGGTCGTGCTGACCGCCTTCGCCTCCGATGCCTCTTCGGTCGAGGCGATGGACAAGGGCGCGTTCCAGTATGTCGAGAAGAAGGCGAAGAACGACGAGATCTGCCTCGTGGTCAAGAACGCCCTCTCGATGCGGCGGCTCCAATCGGAAAACCAAGTCTTGAAGCGCCAGCTCAAGACGCGACACGCCGAGCGGAAGATCATCGGCAACTCCGAGGAGATGGCGAAGGTCTTCAAGATGGTCGACCGCGTGGCCGCCACCGACTCGACCATTCTGGTCTACGGCGAGAGCGGCACCGGTAAGGAGCTCATCGCGCGGGAGATTCACTACCGCAGCCATCGCTCCACCGGACCCTTCGTTTCGATCAACTGCGGCGCGCTGCCGAAGGACCTCCTGGAGTCGAACCTCTTCGGCCACATCCGCGGCTCCTTCACCGGCGCGATCAAGGATCAGCAGGGCCTCTTCACCGTGTCGGAGAACGGCACCTTCTTCTTGGACGAGGTCGGCGAGATGGCGGCGGCGACCCAGGTGAAGCTTCTCCGCGCGCTGCAGGAGCGCGAGATCATTCCGGTCGGCGGCACCAAGCCGATCAAGATCAACGTGCGCCTCATCGCCGCGACCAACGCCGATCTGGAGAAGGAGGTCGCCGAGGGTCGCTTCCGCACCGACCTCTTCTATCGGTTGAACGTCATTCCGATCTCGCTGCCGCCGCTCCGCGCGCGGCGCGATGACATCCCGCTTCTGGTCGACCACTTCCTCTCGCGCTTCGCACCGGGCGCGGCGAAGAAGATCTCGCGCGACGCGCTCGAAGCGCTCGGCCGCTACGACTGGCCGGGCAACGTGCGCGAGCTCGAGAACGTGATCGAGCGAGCGGTGATTCTGAATGAGGGGGGCGCGCTTCAGGTGGCTGACCTGCCGGAGCGCGTGGTGCAGGGACCGAATCGGAAGGGCCGTCTGGTGATCGACACGCCCTGCCTGACGCTGGAAGAGCTGGAGCGCGAGTACATCGTCAAGGTGCTCCAGTACACCAACTGGCAGAAGAAGCGGGCGAGCGAAATCCTCGGCATCAACCCTTCCACCCTCTACCGGAAGCTCCTCGCCTACGGCATGGCCGAGAAGGCGGGTCCGGAAGAGGGATTCAACCCGGGCGAAGAGGAAGAAAACGCATCACGAGCCGCCTGAACGTGCGCGATGCACGGGGGAATGCGGGGCGATGCAGGATTTCCGCGCACGCTGCAGGTCGCATCACGCGAGGCGGCGCGAGCGGAACGAGGGGACGAGGCGGGGCGAGCGCAACTGGTGCGCCGGTGGGGAGATGGGTGGTTGGGGCTCGGCGGAACGGTCCGCGGCACACGAGTTGTGAGGTTGGAAGCATGAGAGTCGAGCGACTCTCGACCAGGGTCAGGCCCGAAAGGCAGACATCCGCGGGCCTTCTTGACCAACAGCAATGACCATCCGAGGAGGTACGTAGATGTTGCGCAACAAGCAGGGCTTCACCCTGATCGAGCTCATGATCGTGGTCGTGATCATCGGTATTCTCGCGGCGATCGCGATCCCGAACTACGTCAGCATGCAGGACCGCGCGCGTGAGTCGAGCGTGAAGGGCAATGCGCACGCCGGTCAGCTCTACGCCGAGGATGAGGCCGTGAAGAACAACGGCACCTATCCCGACGGGGTCGCGGATCACATGAACGGCCTGTCGAACATCTCGAACCCGTTCAGCGGCGATGCCTTCACCGACGGCGCGGCGGGCGCTGAAGCCGGCATGTGCTACTACGAGGTCGGCAACCCGGCGACCAGCTACGTGATCACGGCCAACGGCAAGGACGGCTCTGCCATCCTGACCCTGACCAACGACGCGCAGTAGTTGAACGGCGACCGGACCGCGAGCTTGCGGTCCGGTCAGCCAAGCACCACGAGGGGCGGCTCGGCTCGGGCCGCCCCTTCTGGTTTTCAGCGAGGCGGTCGAGCGCAGGCGTTGGAACACGAATTGACTCCACTTCGAAAAAAACGTCTCAGCCTCGCTCCGAATCCGAACGAAATACAGATCGTGCATTCGACACTCGTCAGAGCCCGCCTCGGGGTCGGGTTTGAGGGAAAGGAGAGCGGACGATGAAGGGATCCGAGCTGCGGGCCCAGGTGAGGACGACGGCGATCGCCGCGCCTCTAGGTATCGCGATGCTCCTTACGCTCCCGAGCGGAGGGGAGAGCGCCACCAGCGGCACTTCCGACGTGATCCTCGCGGCGAGCGCGACCACGGAGATTCAGATCAACGACGCCAGCGTGACGCTGAGCCCGAACCAGACCGACTACGAGAACGGTTACGTCGTGGCTGAAGGCGCGGCCGGCATCGCGGTGCAGGTACGCTCGAACAGCAGCACCGGAATGGTCCTCTCGATCAAGTCGGTCGACGGCTCGCCGGGTGTGGCGCTAGCCGACCTCGATTTCAAGACGCAGACCGCGGCCGGCAACGGCGGTGCCACCATCTCGAGCTACACCACCATCACCGGCAGCGATCAGAGCTTGTGGACGACCACCGATGAGCAGCCCGACTGGCAGGTGGTCGACACCGACATCCGCGTCAGCAATCTGTGGGAGTACCCCGACGCCGCGGGTGGAGGAACGACCGATTACACCACGACCCTGACCTACACGGTCGTGGTGCAGTAGCACCTGATGCTCACGCAGATGACAGGTTAGCCCCGTAGGTTGCCGGCGCTCTCGATCGCGCAAGGATGCGCGAACGAGGAATGACGCGCCGGAAAGGTTCGTCAGGATGACGACTCGGCAAAGACCCGCACTGGTTGCTCGAAGCCCATCCGCTCACATGACCGGAGCGGGCGGCTCGGCGTTTTTTGTCGTGCTCGCCTCTCTTCTCCTCGCGCCGATGCCGGCCGGCGCGAGCCTCCGCATGAGCGTCGCTCCGATGAAGGTCCACCTCTCGACCGAACCGGGGGGCAGCGTCGCCTGCGCGGTCAACGTCTACAACAACGGCGATGACGCCGTTCGCGTGGTCACCGCGGTGCGGGATTGGTGCGCGACCGAGGAAGGTGGGATCAACCTTTCTCCGGCTCAGCCGCTCGCGCGGAGCGCCACCCGCTTCGTGCGCCCCGAGGCGGCCGAGTTCACCATCGGCCCGCATGCCTCGCGGGTGGTTCGCGTGCTGGCCAGCTTGCCCGACTCCGCGCTCGGCTCGTACTGGACCATGGTGTTCTTCGAGTGCGATGGCGCGACCCGCTCGAGCGGCCTCGGCGTGGCGACCAAGCTGTGCCTCGGCACCACCGTCTACCTCACCGCGCGTGGCACCGAGCAGCGAGCCGATCGGCTCACCGCCATGGCGGTCAACGCGGGTGAGGCGAAGGGGAGCCTCTCGCTCGACTTCTCTCTGGCGAATGACGGGAACGTCTATCACTACCCGAACGGTTGGGTGCAGGTGGCCGAGCTTCCCGAGCCCACGGACGACGCCAGGGACTCCAGCGCCGGGGTGCCCCCGTCGAACGATCCCCCCCTCGCCCTCCGGACGCTCTTTGAGGAGAAGGTTTCGCTTCGCGTCCTATTGCCAGGTGCGCGAACGACCTACCGCACCGCCTGGGTACCGCCCGGCGCCGGTCTCTACCGCTTCGTCGTGACCCTCGACCTCGGACTCGAGTCGCTCGTGCAGGGGGTGAAGGAGTTCCGGGTCCCGCCCACGAGGGAGATCGCGACCTTCCCGCCGCTCGATCCCTTGCCGTCTCCGCGCGGACAGGAGATGCGAGCGCCATGAGGTCGAGCTGGGCGTCGGCACTTCTCCTTCTCTCGATGCACTGCGGAGGGGAATCGCGCTCAGAGCGCTCGGCGGGCCACCTCTACTCTCCGACGACCCTCGCGACGCCCCCACGGGTCGCTTCGCGGTATCCCGACCGAAACGCCGACGCCGGCACCGGTGGTCGGAACGCGGTCGCGACCACGCTTCAAGACTCCCTCTCGATCCGAACCGCTGACTTGCGGGAAGCGGCCGCGGCCCTGGCGGCTTCGCGTGCGGTCGAGCGCGAACCCGTCCCGCGCTCGAGCTGGACCTTCGACCCGAGCGGCGGCACGGCGTTGAACGCCGGGTTCGTCGTCGCCTCCATTCCCCGCGCCGCTTTCGAAGGCGCCGATGAGCACTCGGTGCCTGCGCCGTGGGAACGTGCCGGCTCGAATCTCGGCGACGGCCTGCACGTGGGGTCGATGGCCCAGAGCACCGGCGAGGGGAACCTCGCGCTTCGCTACTCGACGCTCATGACGCGGCAACCGGGCGCGCGCGCGACGGGGGAGTCGCGCTACGCCGTTCGCTTCGATCGAGTGCTCGAGCGAGGACGTCTGGCCATCACCGGCGAGTTGGGGGAGCGCGGCGAACGACGCTACCTGACCGCGGCCACGGTTCAGCTCGAGACACTGACCGGCTGGCGCGCGATGGCGGGGGATGTGCGCCTCGCGGGCACCGGGGTTGCGGGCCGGAGCCTGAGCGGGCGCGGCGTTCAGGTCATCCGCCACCTTTCGGGAGGAAGCACCCCTTCGAGCGTCTCGCTTCTGGCCGGCCGGGCACCGGTGCGCTTCACCAACGTGCTCGACGGACGTTATCCGCGGGAGGTGGCGGCGGTCAGCTTCCGTCGGTCGACGCCCGGGCTGGAGCTCGTAACCGATGCGGTCGGCCTATCCGATCACGGCTCCGCCGCGCTGGTCGGCGGTACTCCGATCCGTCGTGCGGTCGGCACTGGGGTTGGCGCGGCCTACCGCGCGAAGAGCATCGACCTCGCGTTGTCGGGCCACGCGTCGAGCGTTGGCTACGCCGCCTCCACTCCTTCTCGCGCGATCGACGTCGAGGCGAAGGCGCGCGTCGATCGGCGCTGGTTGACGGTCGGCGCCACACTGCTGCGGTCGAAGGGTCAGGCCTTCCGGGCCGCGTCGCTCGGCGCGATCGAGCCGATCGCGCGCGCGAATTTGGCCGGCGACATCGCCCTTCACGCCGGTCGAGGCAGCCATCTCTCCGCGTGGGGCGGTCGTTGGACGCACGGACAGCTCGATCCGCTCGAGCGCGTCGAGGATGAGAGCGGTGAGCTGCGTGATTTGACCAACCGCGCCTTCCGCGGTGAGCAGTGGGGCGCGCGTGCCGGAACCACGATTCCCGGATTACGCACTGGGGTCGGCGTTTCGCATGAGGTGCGTCGCCGCGATGTCGCCACCGGCTCGCAGCGCGTGCAGACCGACGGCCTCTCGCTCACGCAGCGCTTCTCCGGTCGCTTCACCTGCGCGGTCCAAGCGAATCGGATGGAGGAGCACGGTCGGCCGCCACGCGGCTATGCCAGCGGCAACCTGAGCGCTGTCCTTCCCGGCTCGGCGACGCTATCACTGCAGCAGCAGACGGTCTGGCAGGAGCCCTTCGGGCCGGAGCTTCTTTCCTGGGCCGAGCTCTCGACACCGCGATGGGGACGCTTCGCGCCGCCTGCCACCCTTCGCTATTCACAGGCCCACTCACAGCGGAACGGTCGCTTTCAACCGCGGCAAAGCGAGGTCTCGCTTCGCACCGACGCGCCCCTTCGCGGCGACACGCGCCTCTCGCTTCGCTATCAGCTGACGGTGGCGCCATCGCGGCGGACGACCAACCTGCAGCTCGGTCTGAGCCACTCCTTCGGCGGCTCGAGCTCGAGCGGCGTGGGTGAGAGCAGCGCACGCGCTCCGATCGAGCGCCAGCTCCTGGGCGGCGTGATCTTCGAGGATCGGAACGGCGACGGGCTTCGCCAATCGATCGAGCCGGTGGTCGGCGGGGTGCTCGTGGCACTGGACAATCAAGCGCGCCAGCCGATCCCGTCCGACGCGGCCGGTCGCTACCGCACGTTGGCCGTGCCCGGACGCCACATCCTTCGACTGCTGCCCGAGTCGGTGCCGACCGAGTACAGCCTCGAGGGGACCGGTGAGGTCGAGATCGATCTGCCGGCCGACCGCTGCGGTGAGCACGACTTCGCGCTGGTTCGGCGCAGCGGCTCGATTCACGGCCAGGTCCTACTCCGGTTGAACGATGAAGCGTCGGACCCTGCCGTGGTCAAGCAGGCGGGTCGGGTTGCCGGGATCAAGGTGGTGCTCGATGGCGCGGACTTCACCTACACCGACCTCGACGGGCGCTTCAATTTCGCCGCGCTCCCGGGCGGCCGGCACCGGATCTCGATCGACCTCGAGAGCTTGCCGCGCGGCTATCGCGTGGAAGGGAGCAACGAGCAGGAGGTCTTGGCGCGGGACGTCAGTGCCTCGCCCTGCCTCTTCCACATCTCCCGTCCGGTCGTTCGCACGCGGTTCTGAAATCGAGTGTAAGGAGTGGGGCAATTCCCGCCGATCCATAGTCCTGCATGGAAGCCACAATCGAGCTAAGAGACATCTCGAAGATCTATCAGCCTGGGCTGTTCCGTCGTCCGGTCGCGGCGCTGCGTGGGCTCGAGCTGACGATCGAGCGGGGCGAGGTCTACGGTTTCCTCGGCGTCAACGGCGCGGGGAAGACGACGACCTTCAAGATCCTCTTGGGCCTTCTCCGGCCGACGTCGGGAAGTGGCCGCCTCCTCGGCGCGCCGCTCGGGACACGTGCGGTGAGGGCCCGACTCGGCTTCGTCCCGGAGCTTCCTTCCTACTATCCGCACCTCTCTCCGCGAGAGCTGCTTCGACTGGCGCGCGCGCTTTCCTCCTGCCCTCGAAACGACGCGGCGGATGACGAGCTGCTCGACAGCCTCGGCTTGAGCAGCGTGCTCTCGCGCCCGCTGCGCCGTCTCTCGAAGGGGCAGGTGCAACGGCTCGGCCTCGCGCAGGCCCTCGTGCACGATCCCGAGCTCCTGATCCTCGATGAACCGATGTCGGGGCTCGATCCGATCGGGCGAGCGCTGGTCAAGGACCGTATCAAGCGAGAGAAGGAGCGGGGGCGGACGATTCTCCTCGCGAGCCACGTGCTGGCCGACGTCGAGGTCCTCGCCGACCGGGTCGGTTTTCTCGCCGACGGCAAGATCGCGATCGAGGGACGGCCGGCCGACCTTCTCGCTCGCTCGGTCCTCGAGGTGGTGATCGAAGGGGAAGGGCACTTGCCCGCGGAGTTCATGGCGCATCTCCCGGTTCGACTTGGTGCCGAGTCGAAGCTCGAACGCGCGGAGGGTCCCTGCTTCACGCTTCGCCTCGAACGTCCCGAAGGAGCCGAGGTCGATCTCTGCCTTCGCCGATTGCTCGCGGCCGGCGTTCGCCTGCGATCAGTCGAGACCCGAAGGCAGGACCTGGAGCGCCTCTTCCTCGATCGCCTGGGCGTCGAGAGCGCGGACGGCGCCGCCGCCGGGTCCGTCGAAAGGAGACGCGCGTGAGGGTGATCGCGGCGCTGGCGTACCACACCTTCTTGGAAGCGGTGCGGGACAAGGTTCTCTACCTGCTGCTCTTCTTCGGGCTCTTCGTCTTCGTGGCTTCGCGCGTCCTGTCTCCGTTGGCGCTCGGGGAGGGGAGGCGAATCACGATCGACATCGGGCTGACCGCGCTCTCGCTCTTCGGTTGCTTGATGACGATCTTCGTCGGCCACCAGTTGATCTTTCGCGAGATCGAGCGGAAGACCCTCTACTTCCTCTTCGCGCGACCGATCGAGCGCGGCGCCTTCGTGATGGGGAAGTACCTGGGTCTTCTCCTTACCCTCGCCTGCTCGATCGCGGCGATGGGGGGGCTGCTCGCGCTCGTGTTGCTTCTCTCGGGCTACGAGTTCGGCGTCGCGCTGCCGCAGGCGCTCGGCCTGATCTTCCTCGAGCTCTCGATCGTAGCGGCGCTTGCGGTCCTGCTCGCGAGCTTCACCAGCCCGGTGCTGGCGGGGCTCTTCACGCTTGCGGCGTACATCGTCGGGCATGGCAGCGGGGATCTCTTCGCGCTTCTACGGAGCGGGAAAGCCGCCGGCGCCGAAGGGTGGGTTTCCGCGGTGACCTGGATCGTCCCTCGACTCGACCTCTATCACGACGCGTGGCCGGTGCTCTCGATGAGCGCCTACTCGCTCGAATCGTTGGCCCTCGCCTTGGGCTACGCGGGGATTTATGCCGGCACTTGCCTCATCGTCGCGGCCCTCGTTCTCGAGCGCCGCGAGCTTGCGCTCTGAGACCTCGGGTGCGCGTCGAATCGCGCTCGGGCTTCTCCTGGCCGGGCTGACGCTCTGTCTCGCCCACCTTCTCGCGACCCGATGGGAGCGCGTGTCGGACGAAGCGCGACCCGGCGTCGAGCTCGCGCTCTTTCCGAATGGTCCCTGGGTCAAGCCGGCGACGATGGGGCGCGCGCGCGTCGCGGCCGATCTCGCGTGGCTCGAGGCGATCCAGTACTACGGCAAGCATCGCAAGACCGACCGCATGTATCCCTTCGCGGAAACGCTCTTTTCGACCTTGGTCGCGCTCGACCCGCAATTCGAGAACGCCTACGTTCTCGGCGCGCTCATTCTCTCCGAGGATGTCGGTCGATTCGACGTCGCGCGCGGCTTGCTCGAGGCAGGGGTCGCGGCCAATCCGGAAAGCTGGCGGCTCACGTTCGAGCTCGGCTTCCTCTGCTACGTTCGTGGGACGAACAAGGAGGAGGCCGCGGGGCTCTTGCGGCGCGCGGCGCGGATGCCCGGCGCGCCCAGCTCGGTCACGCGCCTTGCCGCCTTCGCGGCGGGACAAGCCGGAGACCGCGAAATGGCGATCGCGCTTTGGACCGAGGTCTATCGCATGAATGAAAACTCGGAGGTAAGGCGCATCGCGGGAGAGTACTTGGCCACGCTCGGCGTCGACGTCGCGCGATGGGAAGGAGGGACGCCGTGAGCTCGTGGCTTCCGCCGTCGCCGATTCTTCTCCCTTTGATCGTGGTGCTGGGGCTTTGCATCGGCAGCTTCTTGAACGTCGTGATCTACCGCTTGCCGCGCGAGCAGTCGCTCCTCTGGCCGCCGTCGCGATGCGGCGCGTGCGGGCACGCGATTCGACCCTGGCACAACATTCCTCTGCTCGGCTGGCTTCTCCTGCGCGGTCGTTGCGCGGACTGTCGAAGCGCGATTTCGCCGCGCTATCCGTTGGTGGAAGCCTTGGGCGGTGTGGTCGCGCTCGCCGCCCTGCTCCTTCCGACGACGCCGTGGAGCTCGCTCGCGGCGGCATGGCTCGGTTGGTCTCTGATCGTGGTCTTCTTCGTCGACCTCGATCACCGCATCATTCCCGACGAGATCAGCCTCGGCGGCACCCTGCTGGGCTTGGCGCTCTCCTTCGTCACGATCGGCTTCGTGCCCGCGCTCCTCGGCGCGATCTTGGGGGGCGGTTCGCTCTTCCTCCTCGCGTGGGGCTACGAGAGGACGCGCGGCCGCGCCGGCATGGGAATGGGGGACGTCAAGCTTGCCGCCATGCTCGGTTCCTTCCTGGGATGGCAGGGCGTGCTCTTGACCGTGATGCTCGCCTCGGTCGTCGGCTCCGTCCTCGGCATCGCGCTCCTGCTCTCGCGTCGCGGCACCGGCGCGACCGCGCTCCCCTTCGGCTGCTTTCTCGCGCCCGCCGCGTGGGCGGCCTTCCTCTTCGGGCCAAGTATCTGGAGTTGGTACCTGAGCTTTTTCACCCTCTCCGCGCGGCCGTAACGAGCGCCTCCTCTGCCGGTCGAACTTCGACCGGGTCCCGTCAGCCCCCTCCGCGGAATTGGAGGAATCTCGCCACGCGAGGGTAAATTCCCGCCCCCTTTCGCCCGATAGTCGGATGGGAGAGGCGGCGAGGAAGAGCGCGAAGGGGCGAAGCGCTCCGTTCGCTCGAGGCCCTAGAGACCGGGAGGTTTCTCGTGCTGGGAAAGCCCAAGACCACCGTCGGTTTGGACATCGGTTCGCATGCCATCAAGGTGGTGGAGGTCGAGCACCGGAAGGACGGACCTCGGTTGGTGAACTTCGGCATGGCGGAGCTCGTGCCCGAAGCGATCGTCGAAGGCGAGATCATGGACCGGCAGCTCGTGGTCGAGACGATTCAGAATCTCCTCGAGAGCCGCGACATTCGCCGCAAGCAGGTCGCGACCGGAGTGTCGGGCCGCGGCGTCATCGTCAAGCGAATCACGATGGAGAAGCTGCCGCCGCAGGAAGCGCGCGAGGCGATCCAGTGGGAAGCCGAGCAGCACGTGCCCTACGACATCAACGATGTCTCGCTCGACTTCGAGATCCTCCCGACCGAGGCAGGCCCGAACCAGATGCAGGTGCTTCTGGTCGCGGCCAAGCGTGATCTGATCGGCGCGCATGCCGACCTGCTCCGCGAAGCCGGACTCTCGCCGACCATCATCGACGTCAACTCCTTCGCCCTGCAGAACGCGGCCGAAGCGAACTACGACTTCTCCAAGTCGGAGCTGGTCGCGCTGGTCAACGTCGGCGGAGAGCTGACCAACATCAACCTGGTGCAGCGCGGCGTTCCGCTCTACACGCAGGATCTCTCGCTCGGCGGGAACAACTTCATCGAGGCGCTGCAGAAGAAGCACCAGGTGAGCCGCGAAGAGGCGATGGCCGCGCTCCGGTCCAAGGAAGGCAACTCGGGGCTCGACGTCAGCGCGGTGGTGCGGAGCTTCTGCGCCGACTTAGGAGTCGCGCTCGAGCGAAGCTTGGTCTGGCTCAAGTCGAACGGCGATACCGACCGCATCGACCGCGTTCTCCTCTCGGGCGGCGCCGCCATGATCAAGGGCCTCGCGCCGATGTTGGAAGAACGAGTCAAGGTTCCGGTCGAGGTCACCGATCCATTGAAGCGCGTGCGCTATGCCGCGGAAACCATGGGCGGATTGGATCCCAGGGAAGTCGCTCCCCAGCTCATGGTCGGGATGGGCCTCGCTCTGAGAAAGGCGCGCGAGAAGTGATTCAGGTCAATCTCCTCCCCAAGGAAGAGCGGCTCCCGGAGCCGGCCCTATCGGTCCAGGTCCCACGCGCGCGCGTGTGGGTCACGGCACTGGTGGCGGGCGCGGTGCTTCTGCCGCTCGGTGGGCTCTATGTGATGCAGCGGACGAAGATCACCTCGCTCAAGGCCGACATCCAGGCGGCGGAGCTCGAGACGCGGAAGCTGAAGCCGCAGATCGATCGGATCAATCAGCTCATGGCCGAGCGCGAGCAGCTCAACATGCGGCTCTCGGTCATCCAGGAGCTCAGCCGGCAGCGGTTCCTCGCGGTCGAGATGCTCGATGACCTGGCCGCGCAGGTGCCGGATTACCTCTGGCTGACCAAGGTGGCGGACGAAGGCCCGGGCCAGATCACGGTCGAAGGGATGACGTTCACCAACCTGATGGTGGCCGAGCTCATGAGCCGGATGGAAGAGAGCCGGCTCTTCGAGAACGTCGCGTTGACGGTGGCGGAGAAGGCGAAGCTGAAGGGTGACGACGCGGCGGAAAAGCCGGTCTACAAGTTCACCCTCACTGCCCGCGTCAAGCCGTAGGACTTAAGGGTTCGGGAGGCTCAAGCACATGGCGGTCGACATCCGTGACCCGAAGTACCAGAAGATCCTCCTCGCGAGCATCGGCGGAATCGCCCTGCTCTACGGGTACTTCTTCACCGACTTGGCGCCCTTCACCTACAAGGCGAACGCGACCGAGCTTTCGACCCTCGAGGATCGCTACCGCGATCTGTCGAAGGATCTGACCAAGGCTCGCCAGGCGGCGCACCAGCTACCCTACCTCGAGAAGGAGTTCAATCTCCTCCATCGGAAGTGGGAGCAGGGACAGTCGATGCTTCCGGAGAGGGTCGAGATGACGGTGCTGCTTCGCACGCTCACCCTCTTGGGCACGCAGTCGGGCGTCGAGTTCGTGAAGTTCAAGCCGCTCACGCCGACCCCGGGCTCGAACTACACCGAGAATCCGATCGAGATCTCGGTCGTCGGCGGCTACCACCAGGTCGGGGGCTTTCTCGGCGAGATCGCCAACTTGGATCGCGTGATCAACGTCCGCGACCTCGACGTCTCCGAGAACAAGGATCGAGATGCCGCCATGCTCGGCGAGAAGCCGGCGCAGGCCTCCTTCGTCGCGGTCGCTTACACCGTGGGACAAGCGCCACCGCCACCGCCGCCTGAAGACAAGAAGAGCGCGGTCGCGTCCAAGTCGGCCAAGGGCGCGAAGGGGAAGGCGACCACGAAGGAATCGACCGGGAAGTCGGGCGACAAGAAAAAGAAGTCGAAGACGGAGGCGAGCGATGAGTAAGAGCCGAGCCTCGAAGCTCCGCTTCGGAGCGTGGGGAGTCTGGAGCATGGGCTTGGTCGCCGTGCTGGGCCTCGCTCTCGTCGCTACTCACGTCGACACGGCGAGCGCGTTCAAGCTGCCGAAGTTCGGAGCGAAGAAGGCGGCGATCGGAACGGGCCTCGCCGGCGCGGCCGCGCGTGCGGTGCGCGGAGCGGAGAACGCGAAGAAGGCGGCCGAAGCGCGCGGGGACAGCGCGGCCGCGGCGGCCGGCATCGCCCTGCCGAACGCGAGCGGTGCGACCTTCGGCGCGAACGCGAGCGCGACCGATACCACCTCGGTCGAGCGCGGTCTCCTCGACGAGATCCTGCTCACGCCCGAGCCCTACTACTACGAGAGCCTCGGACGACGTGATCCCTTCGTCAGCCTGATCAGCGATTCCTATCTGGCCGAACGCTCCGATGAAGACCGCACTGGTCCGGATGACCTTTCGGTCGTGGGCGTCCTCTGGAGCGAGAGCGATCGCTACGCGCTGGTCGAGACGCCCGAGGGGAAGAGCTTGATTCTTCGTGAAGGGGATCGTTATGGGCCCGCCAGCGTGACCCGGATCAATCCGGACGGCGTCACGCTCTACGTGAATGAGTTCGGGGTCGGCCGTCAGGTGCGGCTCTCGGTCATCGATCCGAAGCAGAAGAGGACGAACCATGACTCGAGGAACTAAGCGTCTGTTGGGCAGGATCGCGCTCTCTGTCTCGGGACTGGGCCTTTGCTTCGCCGGAACGGCGTGGGCGTGGCCGATCGAAAGCGCGAATCTGGAAGAGTCGGGCAGCGACCTTCTCTTCTCGATCAAGGCGCCGCAGGCGGGGGACAACCTGCCGTACGACGTCTTCGCTCTCGACAACCCGCCGCGCGTGGTGGTCGATCTCTTCGACGCCGACGGAGCGACGCCTCTGACCGGCGAGACGGCGGCGCAGTGCTTGACGAACTTCCGGACCTCGCTCTGGAAGGACGATCCGGCCGGCCGCGTGGTGCGCTATGTCTTCGAGACCTCGGCCGCGATGGCCTATCACGCCGAGCTGTCGAGCGGCATGCTTCAAGTGCGTCTCTCGCCGCGCGCGACCGACGGCTCGTTAGGGCCCGAGACGCCCGCGCCGAGCCCGATGACCGTCGCGCCCGAGAAGCCGAGCCCGAGCCTTCGGGTCGATCCGGTTCCGCAGGATGAGGCGCCGCTCCTGGGTGCGGTCGATCCGCGTGCGCCGATGACCGAAGGCAACGCCCCGAACATGTCCGCGACCGACGCCTCCACCATGTCGATGGCGGACCCCTCGATCGCCGCCACCGGTGGGACGACCGCGGTTTCCTCGCTCACTCCGAGCGAGGAGACTGCTTTCGACGTCGCTCCGGTCGAGGAGACGACCTCAGACGCGACGCCGATCGAGTACGCCGAGGCGATGCCCGCGGGCAAGATGACCGCGTGGAAGGCCGCGACGGGGCAAGGCGCGCGCCAGAGCGCGGCGTTGGCGACGACCGCCGCGCTCACGCAGATGGACGCGGCCGCGACCAAGCCGATGAACCTCGACGTCCAGTCGGCCGACCTTCGGACCGTCTTCCGCTCGATCGCGGAGTTCGGTGGGACGAACATCGTGGCCGACCGCGACGTCGAAGGTCCGATCTCCATCCGACTCGTGCAGACGCCGTGGCGCCAGGCGCTCGACATCGTCTGCCGCGCGGCCGGCTTGATGGCGATCGACGAAGAGGACGGCGTGATCCGCGTGGCCACGCTGCGTGCGTTCCGCGAAGAAATGCTCGACCGCGAGGCGGCGAATCGGAAGCGGGACGACCTGACGGCGGTCGTGACGCGCGTCTATCCGGTGCAGTACGCCTCGGCCCGCGAGCTCAAGTCCGCGATCATTCCGGCCCTCTCGTCGCGCGGCATCTGCGAGGTCGACGAGCGGACCAACTCGGTCATCGTGCGGGACATCGACTCGCGCCTG